>CAYJQA010000454.1:0-5038 GCA_964372065.1 uncultured Litorilinea sp. | reverse complement strand
CACCAGGTCCGGCGTGACATAGCGGGCCAACCCGGCGCTGAAGCCCTCGATGCTCCCATTGTGCCAGATCACCGTGCCCTGGGGCTGCTGCTCGATGATCCACCCGTAGCCATAGCCCAGTGTGCGTGTCCGATCCGGAATGGGCGCGTATTGAGTAAAGAGCGCAGCCTGTAGCGCCGTAGGCAGGAGCGCGCCCGCAACCAGCGCCCGATCCAGCGTGTACAGATCGTCCACGGTGGAATAGAGCGCGCCCGCGGCAAAGGGGATGGACATATCGATAAAATCGGCGCGCGTGCCGTCGGGCCGGTAGCCCACGGCCAGGGTAGCCAGGTTGTGGTCATAACCGCTGGACGCCATCCCCAGCGGGTCAAAGATCGCCACCTGCACATAGTCCGCATAGGACTGGCCCGTCACCTGCTCGATGACCGCGCCCAACACGATATAGTTGGAGTTGCTGTAGTCCCACCGCGCGCCGGGCGCAAAGTCCAGCGGGCGATCGGCAAAGCGGGCGATGGTTTGGGCCGGTGTGGAGGGCTGCCCCTTGGTCGCCTCAAAGTCGGCAAAGCGGGTGAGGTCGGGGATGCCCGACGTATGGCTCAGGAGATGGTGCAGCGTAATGGGCTGCCACGCCGCGGGACAGTCGGACAGATAGGCGCAGACTGACTGCTGCACGTCCAGCTTGCCCCCGGCCTGTAGCGTCAGCACAGCCAGCGCGGTGATAGGCTTCGTCACCGACCCCAGCCGGAAACGCGTCTCCGGCTCGTTGGCGATGCCCTGCTCCGCATCGGCCAGGCCATAGCCGCGGCGCAGCATCACCTGCCCCTGCCGCGCCGCCAGCACCGCCCCGCGGAAAGGCGCGCCGTCAAACGCGGTGGCAAGAAATACCTCGATAGCCGCGGCCGCGGGTCCGGCGCTCTCAGATTGGACGGGGGCTGCCGCCGGCGCGGGGGTAGGGGGCGGCGCGGTGGGCGTTGCTGCCGGCGTCGGGGCCACGGTGGCCGGTGGGATGGCGGTCGCCGTAGGCGTGGCAGCGGGGCTGCTGCACGCCGCCAGCAGCCAGACCAGCCCCACCGCCGCCCAGCGCAGCCAATCCGTCAACGGGATAATGCGGTTCCCCTCATTCATGGCGTGGCGGCGACTTCGGCGCGTTGAGTTTCCATCGTGGGCATTTCCCCGTCATCCTCCGGCAATTGCTCTCTGGCGGCGAGTATAGCACAATCTCAACCTGACAAAACGAACGCATTGCGCTACTGTTCACGCAATCGCCCACTGTGCCGCCGCGGCGACGGTGGGCCGCACGAGAGGACCCGTATGCTTACACCGACCAGCACCCCAGACTCCCAGCCCACGCCGGGCGACGGCGCGTTCGAGCTGGGCGTCTATTCGTTTGCCGAACTCACCCCCGACCCGGCGACCGGCGCACTGATCAGCCCGGCCCAACGTCTGCAAAATCTCGTCGAAACCATCGCGTTGGCCGATCAGGTGGGGCTGGATGTCTTTGGCGTCGGCGAGCATCATCGGCCCGATTTCGTGGCATCGGCGCCGGTCGTCATCCTGGCCGCAGCCGCCGCGCGCACCCAACGGATCCGCCTCTCCACCGCCGTGACGGTCCTTAGCTCGGATGATCCGGTGCGCGTCTTTCAAGACTTTGCCACCCTGGATTTGCTGTCCCAGGGACGCGCCGAAATCATGGCCGGGCGCGGCTCGTTTACGGAGTCGTTCCCGCTGTTCGGGTATGACTTGGCCGACTATGACGCCCTCTTTGTGGAGAAGCTCGACCTCCTCTTGCAGATCAACGCCGCCGAGCGCGTGACCTGGTCCGGCGCACACCGGCCGCCGCTGCGTGACTTGGGGGTCTATCCGCGCCCGTACCAAGCGCGCCTGCCCATCTGGATCGCGGTCGGCGGCACGCCCGCGTCGGTGGTACGGGCCGGCATGTTGGGGCTGCCCCTGGCGCTTGCCATCATCGGCGGTCTACCCGAACGCTTTGCGCCCCTGGCGGCGCTCTATCGTGACGCCGCGCGCCAGGCCGGGCGCGATCCCGCCCGCCTGCCGTTGAGCATCAACTCGCACGGCTTTATCGCCGACGATTCCCAACAGGCGGCGGACGATTACTATCCCAGCGCCACCGTCGTGATGAACAAAATCGGGCGTGAGCGCGGTTGGTCGCCGGCCAGTCGCCGGCAGCTCGAGGCGGGGCGGACGCTGCGCGGGGCCGACTTTGTGGGCGCGCCCGCCGAGATTATCGAGAAGATTCTGTTCCAGCACGAGTTATTCGGCCATCAGCGGCTCCTGCTGCAACTGGGCGTCGGCACGATCCCGCACGCCAAAGTGATGCGCGCCGTGGAGTTGCTGGGGACGCAGGTCGCGCCCGTCGTGCGGCAGGAGATTGCGCGCCGCACGCCCCCGCGCACAAGCCACGAGGTTTGACACGCGGCCTGCCCACCGAGTATACTGTCCGCCAATCCGTACCGCGCTGTACGCGGTGTTGAGTTTCCAATCCTCACGCGAGCCGACCGACAAGCATGGTCCGAGCAAAGATGTGCGCCGCCAATACCGCCATCGCTATCTGGGCAGCCGCCGCTGCCGCAGCTAGACGCGTGTCCCGGTAACCGGGTTTGCCCTGGGCCGTGGACCGACCTCCACGGTGCATGTCTGACCGAACGCCCTTGCCGACGCCGTGGAGCAGAATCCACGGCGTTTTTGTTGCTTGGCAGGGATGCGCGTCCGCACGGCGGCCCGCCAGGTTGAATGAGGTGATCGTTATGGCTGTGCGTTTGACCCCAGAGGAAGTCCGGCATGTGGCCGAGTTGGCGAAACTCCGCCTGACCGACGCCGAGATCGAGCAGTTCGCCGGCCAGCTATCGGCCATTCTGGACTACGCTGAGCGCCTGCAAGAAGTGGACACCAGCCACGTGCCGCCCACACCCTATATCTTGCCGCTGACCAACGTCATGGCCGACGACGTCCCGGCCCCTTCGCTGACCAACGACGCGGCGCTCGCCAATGCGCCCGACAGCGACGACGGCTTCTTCCGCGTGCGCGCCGTCTTTGAGGAATAGATCATGGCGATTGCGACTGCGCTCCATGAATTGACCGTCCACCAGGCCCTTGCCGCGCTGGCCGCGGGCGAGGTTTCCTCGGCGGAATTGACCCAAGCCCACCTGGACCGGATCGCCGCGGTCGATCCGCAAGTGCGGGCCTTCCTGACCGTCACCGGCGAGCAAGCGCTGGCGCAGGCCGCCGCCGCCGACCGCCGCCGCGCCGCGGGCGATGACGCGCCGCTGCTGGGCGTGCCGCTGGCGATCAAAGACGTGCTGGCGACCGCGGGCGTCCAGACCACCTGTGGCAGTAAGCTCTTGCGCGGCTTCATCCCGCCCTATACCGCCACCGCGGTGGCGCGCCTCCAGGCCGCGGGCATGGTCATGCTGGGCAAGACCAACACCGACGAATTCGCGATGGGGTCCAGCACCGAAAACAGCGGCTATTTCACCACGCACAACCCCTGGGACCTGACCCGCGTGCCGGGCGGCAGCAGCGGCGGCTCGGCCCCGGCGGTCGCCCCCCGCGAAGCCCAGGCCGCGCGGGGCCCGGCTAAGGGCGGCCGGGTGCGCCAACCCGCGTCGCTCTGTGGCGTGGTGGGGCTGAAGCCCTCCTATGGCCGCGTCAGCCGCTATGGCCTCGTGGCCTATGGCAGCAGCCTGGATCAGATCGGCGTGCTCACCAAAGACGTGCGCGACGCCGCGCTCATGCTCAACGTCATCGCCGGGTACGACCCACGCGACTCGACCAGCCTGACCGCGGCCGTGCCCGACTATCGCGCGGCGCTCAGCGGCGACGTGCGTGGGCTGCGCGTCGGTCTGCCCGCCGAATACTTTATCGACGGCATGCAGCCGGAAGTGGAGCAGGCTGTGCGCGCCGCGGTGGCGCGGCTGGAGCAGTTGGGCGCGACCGTGCGGCCCATCTCGCTGCCCAACACCGACAAGGCGCTGCCCGTGTACTATTTGGTCGCCACTGCCGAAGCCAGCGCCAACCTCGCCCGCTATGACGGGGTGCGCTTTGGTCAAAGCGCGGGCGACGACCACATGTTCGAGAACATCCGCCGCACGCGCGGCGAAGGCTTTGGCCCGGAAGTCAAGCGGCGCATCATGCTGGGCGCGTATGCCTTGAGCGCGGGCTACTATGACGCCTACTATCTCAAGGCGCAGCAGGTCCGCACGCTGATCAAACGCGACTTTGAGCAGGCGTTTGCCGATGTGGATGTGATCGCCTGCCCTGTCGCGCCCACGACTGCGTTCCGCATCGGCGAGAAAGCCGACAACCCGCTGGAGATGTACCTGAGCGATGTCTTTACGCTCAGCCTGAACCTGGCCGGGATGTGCGGCGTCAGCGTGCCGTGCGGCTTCGACGGCCAGGGCTTGCCCATCGGCCTCCAGCTGATCGGCCCGCATCTGGGCGAGGAAGTCGTCTTACGCACCGCCCACGCCTATGAGCAGAGCACCGACTGGCGCACGCGGCGACCGGCGCTGGCGTGATATGCCTGTCATTCCGAGGCGTCTGCGCCGAGGAATCCCTCTGGAGAGCAGAGAGATTCCTCGCTAACGCTCGGAATGACAACAGGCGGCCCCGGCGGTAGAATACCGCCGCTACAAAAGCCGCCGTGTCCTCGCTTTCTTAGCGCCGGAATCCGGCGTCGGACGCTCGGAATGACGGCCACGGCGGGGAACTCCGCCGCCTAACCAACGTTATCGATAATACCCGACGGCAACGTCAGACTAGACAGACACGACTCATGGACTTTCGATTCTCGTATCACGGGCATGGCGTGGGTGGCTTAGCCATCGCTCGCCGCCGGCAACTGGGATGACTGCCGGCATCCCGGTTGTGAGCGGCCCATACCGGCTCGAAAGACGCCGCGCAACGCGCCGCGTGTGAGCCAGATTTGTCAGCCACCCACCGTCCGTTGGCCCAGGAGGCCAACCGTGTTATGAACCTCAATGCGACTACCCAACTGGTTACGCCCACCAACGGTCACGTC
>CAYJQA010000453.1:0-5040 GCA_964372065.1 uncultured Litorilinea sp. | reverse complement strand
TCGAACTCATCCGGCAGGCGACGATCCAACCCAGGCGACGGCGCAAGTCGCAGCCGACCGCGGCCTCCGTAGAACGGCGGCTGACACGCAAGACCCAGCACAGTCAGGTAAAGGCCGGACGGCGACCTGTGCGGCGTGATGACGATTGAGGCTGGCACACCTGTAAATACCCCCGATCTTGTCCGTGCGGAAAAACGTCAGTTGCACAACCTGTCAATTCATGGCAGACTAGGCGGCATAACCTGACATTTGTCCTCCCGCAGGCCTGTGGTAACTCTATGACATCCCAACGCCGGATCGACCTCGACCTTTATGGTCGGTTGCCATATTCATTCATTGTCCTCACTCACAGTCGTCTGAGGAGTAAGTCATGCGTGTCGCCTGGGTTATCATGCTCGTCGCCTGGCTGGCAAGCTATGCGCCCGGATCCGTAGCCGCCAAGGCGGCTCTAGACGCCGCGTCCGGGACCGTTCCCACCGGTGTTACGTTGTTTCATGACAGCGCTTTTGTTTTTGTCCCGACACCCACCCAAGAACCTGACAATCCCCTATTCTATCGCGGTAGCTTCAAGGCCGCTCCCGCTCAGCAAGCGGCTGTTTCGGCGTTGACGACCGCGCCGGCGGCTGTCATCGGCCCGCCAGCGGCCACACCCGCGCCCGGCGGAACTGCGCCAGCGGCCTCTACTGTCGCGCCAACCGGCGTGTCATCTGCCACGCCGACGTCCACGGCGGTCGCCGCGCCGTCTTCCACACCCGTCCCCACGATCGCCGCTGTCAGGCCGACGTCGCCGCCGCCGACGGTCACACCGACGCCATTCGTGTTGGGCGCCGTACCCGATGCGCGCTTCCATGAAGGCGGCTTCTACCTGCCGCCTCTGACGCCCAATCCCATCGACGAGCCGGACAATTACCGTGGCAGCGTAACCGCCGATCCCGGCGGGGTGCTGCGCCCGTCAATGGCCGGTGAGCTGCCGGCCGCGCCCTTTGGGGCGGTAGCGCCGGCAAGTCACCCGGCAGGCCCAAGCTACGAAGTGCTGCAGCCGACGTATTGGGAGCAGTCGCCGCTGCCGGTCTTTGGGCGCGCCATGTATTACAATCCGGGCATCATGTCGGCCGTCTACACCTACCGGCTGCAGAACCAGGAAGTCAGGCCCTGTGCGGAATGCGTGGGGTATGTGGCGCTGTTGCGCGCCGGCGACCTGAACCGCAAGGTTTGGCTGCGTTGGGAGGACGGCACCATCGAAGGGCCGTTTCTGGTGATTGACGTGGCTGCGCGTCACCATGTCCCGCTGCTGCTCAGCCGGAACTGGGTGGTGGACGTGGATTACCAGACGGCGCTGCGTCGCGACATGAGCCGGCCCCTCGCCGTGACCGTGTTGGCGCTGCCGCCCTACATCACCGCCGATGCACCCGGTGCGCCCGATTTTCGCATGGAAGTCACGTTCCGCTAGACAAGCAGCGCACGTCGTCGCAATCCCCGCAGCGTCCAGACTGGCACTTGTGTCCTCCCTCTGAATCAGGGTTGCAGCATTTCCTGCAATCGGCTACGATTGCGGCACAGCGATACGTGCGCCGCAGGTAGTCGTCGTTGCGCGGAATGGCGGCGCACCCGTCTCTGCCCCGGTAAGGGGCAGGACGGTCCTCCACACCTACAGATCCATCCTTTATGTACACCGGCATTCGTGGTTCGGACGAGTTCTGAGCAATGCGCGGACCTGTACCCCACGAACGGAGCAAGGAGAGCCTCATGTCGGTCAACACGCGCCCAACGAACCCTCGCCGCGCAAACCGCCTAACCAGCCTGCGCTGGTTGGCGCTTGCCGTCTGCTGTCTGGTGTGGATCGGGCTTGCGGTCAAGCCCGCGTTCGCGGCGAATCCGCCGCCGGTGCAAACCTACTATGTGCCGGTTCCCGAAGACCAGGCGTTCACTGCGCTGCTGACCATGTTCCCAGGCAACGCTCAGTGCAGCCTGCGCGGGTATGACGAAGTCGCCGAGCCGGTTACAACCTATAACTCGATCTCGGTGCTGGCCGAAGACACGATCATCTATTACGACCATTGGGAAGACGGCTTCGAGGCCGATATCAGTCACCCGACGCAGGCAACGACTCAGATTTGGGGCGACGGCAACGCAGCCAACGGTGCGCCGCCCGGCATTGCCGCCGATCTCCTGGCGCCGGACACCGTGATCGTGCTGCGTTCGGACGTTACGCTGGCAACGCGCAAGACGACGATTGACTTCGACGGCGGGGACCGCATCGCCGCGTCGCGTACCATCGCCTTGACGCGGGCGTTCTGGACGACGGGGCCAGGTGCACGCCATGCCGGTGCGGCCGAAGTCTACCCGACCGACGAGTGGGGGACGCGCTTCCGCACCCCTGCCGGCGTCAATACGCCTTCGCCGAGCCTGTTTGAGTACACGGCGCTGGTGATTATGGCCGCCGATAACGGCACGCTGGTCGAGATTGACCTGGACGCCAACGGCACGCTCGAGACGCAGGTGACACTGGACGAGGGCGAGAGCTACCTTTCGCCGGGGACAGTCCGCGAGGGTGCGCTGATCCAGGCGAGCGCACCGGTGCAGGTCCAGGTGATCGCGGGCGATATCTGCGACACCTACGAGTCGCGCATGTACGTGATGTTCCCAGAGGATCAGTGGACAAGCCGCTACTACAGTCCCGTGAGCACCAGCGACCAGTTTGGGACGACGGCATTCTTGTTCAACCCCAACACCACGGCGCTTACCGTGACGCGTGAGACGGCGGGCGGCGGTGTGCTCAACGTGAATATCGGTGCGATGAGTGGGATATCGGTCCCCATCCCCAGCACGTCGGGAGCGGCATTTGTGGCCGCGGACAATCGCCCATTCCTGGCCATCGCGGTGGTGGATACGACAAACGACGAGAACTCGCTAGGCGACTGGGGCTTCACGCTCATTCCTGAGCAGCAATTGACGGCACAGACGCTAATTGGCTGGGGCGCCGGGCGCGACCCCGATTCGGCGATGAACCCGAACGAGAACAGTAGCCCGGTCTGGGTGATCCCCGTCACGCAGGGCGGCGCGAGCGGCCCGGTCGCCATCTGTGTCGACTATAACAGTGACGGCCAGGGCGGTCTGACCGATGCCAACGACTTCAAGTATGACAAACTCTTGTCGCTGGCGGAGTTCGAGAGCGAGCAAGTGTATGATCCGGATGGCGACCAGACCGGCATGTTGCTCTATGTTTGTCCGGCGGCCGCGAATCAGCCGGTCACGGCCAGACTGGCGGCTGCCTGGGGCCAGGACCCGGCCGTAGCCTCGTCGGGGGAGCCTGCGCTCGATGTCGGCACGACTGCGCCGCCCACGGCCATGTTTGAGGCGTGGAAGGACGACGCGATCATCGCGGACCTGGACGGCGACGGTAAGGCCGACGGCGGCGACTCGCTGCGCTATACGGTGGCGATTCGCAACGCCAGCCGCGTGCCGATTCCCGGCTCGACCATCAGCGATACTGTCCCACTGCACACAGCATACCTCACGAGTACGACGACCGTTGACCTGGGCAGCGGACCGGTGCCGGTCCCGGACGCGGGCAGCACGCCGTTCCCGCTGGACGAGGGGGGCATCGCACTAGGCACACTGCCGACCGGCGGCGTCATCACCGTGACCTTCGACGTGCGGATCGACAATCCGCTGCCGGCCAATTTGGATCGCGTCCGCAACGTCGCGGTAGTGCGGGCCGGGGACGAGCAGCGCGAGCCGGAGGCGGAGACGCCCGTGGACCGTGACGCGCAATTGACCGTCGTCAAGGCCGTCAACGGCGACGACGCCAATACGCCGCCGGGACCACAGGTGCGACCGGGCGACGTTGTGACATGGACCTATGCCGTGAGCAACACTGGGCCGATCAGCGTGACCGGCATCAGCGTCACGGACAGCGTGAGCGGGGTTGTGCCGGTCTTTGTCAGCGGCGACGTGACCAACACGGGCGTGCTCGATCCGGGCGAGACATGGCTGTACCGGGCGACCGGGATCGCCGTCTTGGGCCAATACAGCAATACCGTGACCGTCACCGGGGTGGCGGCGGACGGTGAGCCGGCTACGGCAACCGATGTGGCCTATTACCTCGGCGCGGTGACGTCCGGCATTGGGTTGACCAAGGAGGTCAACGACAACGCCGTGCGCGCCGGGACGACGGTGACTTATACGTTTGTGGTGAGCAACACCGGCGGTGATCCTCTGCACCAAGTGGCGCTGAGCGATAACCGCTGCGCGGTCGGGTTGGCGGGCGGCGACGCGGGGAATGACGCCATCCTCAGCGTGGGCGAAGCGTGGACATACGCCTGTACCGCCGTCATCACCCGCACTGTGACCAATGTGGCGGTCGTGACGGCGGTAGATTCGCTTAGCGAGACGGTCACCGCGACGGCGACCGCCCGCGTGATCGTGCCCATCCTCTACTTGCCGTGGCTGTGGGCGCCGGAGCGGACGGTGCCGTGTCCGCCGCCGGAGGGATGTCCGGTGGGCGCGGAGGTGAAGGCGCTGGCCGCGCATGAGTCGGCCCGGCTGCTCTACATCGCCACGCGCAATCCGGACCAATTGCTGCTGATGAACCCGCAGACGACGGAGGTTCTGGCGTCTGTAGCGATCGGCGGTGAGCCGTGGGGCGTCGCGGTGAACGAGCAGACTAACCGCGTCTACGTCAGTCGCTTTGCGGGCGGTGACGTGCGTATTCTTGATGCGTTGACGCTGGCCCCCATCAAAACCATCGCGGTCGGGGATAACCCGTCCCTGATCGCCGTGCTGCCGGCGCTGGATACGGTCTTTGTGCTGGTCCACGGCGG
This sequence comes from uncultured Litorilinea sp., assembly GCA_964372065.1. GTDB lineage: Bacteria > Chloroflexota > Anaerolineae > Caldilineales > Caldilineaceae > QEUY01. The sequence goes on along the minus strand of CAYJQA010000453.1, from coordinate 217 downwards.
CAGCAAGGTAGCGGTCATCCAGGGCGTGGACCTGGCCGCGACCATCGACGCGGGCGGCGCTAAGCCGTTCGGCATTGCGGCCGACCCCGTCTTCGGGCGCATCTTCGTCAGCCACCGGGATTCGGGCAGCCTGAGCGTGCTGCGCCAGGAGGGCGGGACGTGGAAGGCATTTGCCGGGCCGAAGTTCACCGACAATCGCCAGGTGTTCGAGGTCGCC
>CAYJQA010000452.1:0-5051 GCA_964372065.1 uncultured Litorilinea sp. | reverse complement strand
AGGTTCTCCAGCCCTTCTATCCGTAGGCGGCAGAAGAAAGGCCTAAACGGCGCGACCAACAGCCATAGACCCCACCAAATCCACCGCCGGTATCGCGGCCAGCGCATCCGATTGTCCTTTTCGCGTCAATTGCGGCGGACCCACTGTTGTTCAATCTCGCGCAACGCCTGTTCCATCCCCAGTTCCACCCGCGGCGGTTCCGTCAGTACCCCGTCATGCGGCTGCATGTGCGGCACGTGCCCGCTAAGGAACATCGCCCGGCGCAGCGAACGCACCGCGGTTTCATACTCGTCCAACGACTGCGCCAGGTAGCCGCGCTCCTGCCAGTACATCGCGGCGTTCGGCTCGACCAACACCAGCAGGTCAAGCAGGCGCAGCACCATATCCACATCACGGTTCACGACATAGACGCTGCGCAGATTCCGCAACATCCGCGACGCCACGTCTCTGGGCGTCACTGCCTCCAGCGCGTCGCTCCCCAGGGTGATCTCGCGACCAAAGAGCTTGGTGAGATAGGCGGCGGTCTCAGCTTCGGGCACGACCGCGGCGTGAAACGGGTCCAGCAGCCAAGCGCCGACCTCGTCCTCATAGCGGGCCATGAAGTGCGCCGGCAGGTTCAGCCCGTCGATGTGCAGCCCCAGTCGCCGCCCGATTGCCATACACACCACGCTCAGCGTGATCGGCAGTCCGACGCGGCGCTCCAGGACTTTGTTCAAATAGCTGTTGTCCGGGTCATGGTAATGGTTCTGATTGCCGTGATAGCCCAGTTCGCGACAGAAGACGTGGACGAATGCCTCCGCCCGCGCCCGGCCCGCGGGCACACCCTCCAGCCAAACCCCCATCACCGTAGCCAAGTCGTCCAACTCACGTAACGCCAGCGCCATATCCAATTCGGGATAGCGCAACTGCGCGATCACCAGCGCCAGTCCCTCCGGCGTGGCGCTAACTAGTTCCGCGGCAAACGCCGCCCGCACATCCATAGCCGTCCCTCGCCTATTGCTCTGCGGGCTGTTCCGGTACACGCGCACTCTCCGCCCGCGGCAAGCCGCGCTGCCGCTCGATCTCCTGTGCGAACACGCGGCGCAGCACCGCCACCGAGGCGGCATAGGTGGCGTCAACGCCAAAATAGCTCAGGCTCTTGCTCAACAACATCTGCCGCCGGCTGATCGGCGTGTCACTCGCATAGTGGATCAGCCCAATGTCATAGGGCGCATTGATAAACAGGTTGACGATCTCGTTCGCCGGATAGCGTTTAGGATAAATATCCTCATAAATGCCGCTCAAGTAGGGACCGGCCTCCATCTCGATGTCGGTGTAGCCTTCCTCATAGAATACGTGCATGAAGTTGCGGTTCTGGAGGATTGTCCCGCGCACGGTCACGGACTTCTGATTGTCAAAGACCGTCCCATGTGCGAGATATGGCGACACATCCTGCGCCGTGAAGCAGTTACGGAACAAGTACGAGTTGCGCGAATGCTCGTCATATACCACGTTCGGGATCATCACATCGCCCACTCGCCCATTGAGCGTGGCCGCCTTGCCCAGTATGTAGACGCCCAGGATGCGGTCCACCGCCGTCGAAACCTGGGTCAGGATGTGATAGGCCGCCATGCCTAGCGGATAGTCGATGTTGAAGATAAGCGCGTCACTCTGCTTGAGTAGCCGCCAATCGCTGTCCGAGAACGTGCCCAGCCGCGGGTCCAGCCACTTCCGCCGCAGGCTGCTCAGATCGACGATTTGGGCCTCCACATCCAGACAATGAGGGTCGCTCACGCGGTGGATGCCGACCCGCGCCTCGCGCTGCGCCGAGCGTTCTGCCACGCGCGCCGCCGCCGGCGCGCGACCGGCGTACATGCGGGAGACGTAATAGAGGAAGTTCCCCAGTGCGCCCATGTCCTGTTGATCCAGCTTCTCATACACTTCCCGCAGTTCTTCCGGGTTGTGCTCGCGCACGAACTCGATCAGTTCTTCGCGCAGGTCCCAGGCATGTCCGGTCAGCAGGTTCGCCAGACTGTGCACATTGCTGCTCACGAAATAGATGGGGCGCTCCGTCAGGCGCAGGCCCGCGCTCAGGGTCTCGATCCGCCGCCACCAATACTGCACGCTGCGCCGATAATCGCTCAGCCCGGCGCCCAAGACGCGGATACGCAAGTCCAGTTCGCGTTGCGCGGCCATTTGCAGGTTTGCGCTCAACTGGCGCCCCGGCCAGATCTGCGCCATGCGCGCAAAGTCGTCCGGCGACAATCCCAGCGCGGCCCGCACCTCTTCCAGCATGTCCGCCGGTAGGTTACCGTCACCATTGACCTGCGCCTGAAGACGCAAGGTCAAGCCGCCCCCGGACAGCTTCTGGTGCAGCTTGTTCCACTCGATCTGATAGGTGGTCACGCACGGGATCAGGTCATCGATGTCGCTCACGCTGGCAATAAACGCCGCGAGAATGCCCTGGTCCGCATGAAAGTAGAGCTTGCGCCGCCGCGCGCGCGCCCGCACGGGCTGCCACGTCTCCACGCGATACCCGGCGCGGCGGAACACGTCCTCCATCTGCCCCATGATCATCAGGTGTGTGTGGGGGATGCAGTCCGGCAGCCGTCCGGCGCAGTAGGCCAGCGCGGAGATGTCCAGGTCCAAGCTGTCCGCCTGCTGGTGCAGGCTGGAGTTCATGGCCGCGTGGGTCTCCTCCAGGCTGCGGACGCGCACCGGCCCGCTGCTGCGTAACAGCGAATAATAGGTACGAATATAGAGTTCGATCTCTTCACTGTGGGCAACCGGCGTCGTACGATCCATTACGTCCTCCTAACCCTTCGTCCGGCACCGCGCCTGGGCGACGCTTACAACAGCCGCAGTTGCGGGCCATCGTCCGCGGCATCCGCCGCCGGCGGCCACGCCGTCGTCACGCCGAGCGCGGCCAGCCGCTCAACCAATCTGCGTACACTCGCCGGCGCGTGCCCTTCATACGGATTGTGCATATAGCCGTAGACACTGATCCCGGCCTGCGCCATCTCCGCCAGCCGCCGCGCCCATTCATCCAGGCGGGCATCCTGCGGCGCAGTGATCGCGCGGTCGCCCTTTGACGGCGCGCGATCGTCGCCAATCCAGCGCACCAAAGCCCACGGCGCTGCCGCGCCCACTTCCCGCCACACATCATATAGATCCGGCGTGCCGCGTCGGTCAACCAGGGCCAGCCCATATCCCCGTTCCGCCAAAAAGGCGGCAAAGGTCGGGGTCATCAGATCGTCCGCCCGCACCTCCACCGCCACCCGGTGTGCGCCGCGCACGCTCGCCAACCAGTCCAGATAGACCGCCAAGTCCCGCCCATGCCGCGCCCGTGTAAAGTCGGGTGGAAACTGGAGCAGCGATGGACCTGCCGCCGGCCCCAACGCAGCCAACACATCCAACCAAGCATAGCTCTCCCCGGCGCAGTCGACCACTCGCTTCTCATGGGTGATGGCGCGTGGCGCTTTGAGCGTGAAGATGAAACCCGGCGGCGCCTGCTCCACCCAACTGATCAGCGTACCCGGCGACGGCAGCCCATAGAAGCTGGTATTGACTTCGACGGCTGGAAAACGCCGGGCGTAATAGGTCAGATAGTCCGCCGCCTTGAGCGTGTCGGGATAGAAGACGCCGCGCCACGCGTCAAAGCTCCAGGAAGACGTCCCCAGGGCGATCCGCCCTTGCGTACCAGGCAGGCAACTGGTCATCCTGCCACAATGCCCCTTCGCGATCCCGGACAACCGGGTGAATATCGTGCAATTTACCGAGAGTATCCGATGCGTTATTGTGCAAATTGTCGATTGAACACGACTCAGCAAAGGATTATAGTGAGGCCGCTTGTGCATTGGCGCACAATACGCGCTCACACAAGCGGCGTACACTCGGAGTCGGTCTCATTATACAACACCACGATCTGGCGAGAAGAGAAGAAGGATAACTTCAATGCGTCTACTCAGTTCAAAACGAGTTCTGGCAAGCACGGTCCTGGCCCTGCTCGCCGTAGTAATGACGGCCGCGGTGGCGCTGGCCGCCGATCCAAACGGCGCGGAGACGATAGCCGCCGCCGAAAACCCGGATGCGCTGGCCCTGACTTCGATTTGGATGATCGTCACAGGCGCGTTCGTATTCCTGATGCAGGCCGGTTTCTTCCTGCTCGAGGCCGGCTTCGTGCGCACCAAGAACACGGTCAATGCGCTCACCAAAGGCTTCATGGACTTCTGCATTGGCGGCTTGGCCTACTTCTTCTTCGGTTTCGGCATGATGTACGGCAAAGACATCGCCGGCTTCATCGGCGGCGACGGCTTCTTCCTCTTAGGTGACTACTATGACGTCACTAAGGCCCTCGCTTGGTTCTTCCAGATGGCCTTTGCGGCGACGACCGCCACCATTGTGGCCGGCGCGGTGGCGGAACGCACCAAGATTACCGCCTACTTCGCCTACAGCTTCCTGGTGAGTGCGATCATCTATCCCATCAGCGGCCACTGGATTTGGGGCGGCGGCTGGCTGGCGCAGATGGGCTTCCACGACTTTGCCGGGTCCGGCGTCGTGCACATGGTCGGCGGTTTCGTGGCGCTGGCCGCGGCTTATCTGGTCGGGCCGCGCGAGGGTAAGTTCAACAAGGACGGCAGCGCCAACGAGTTCAAGCCTACCAACGTCCCGTTTGTCGTGTTGGGCGGCATGATCCTCTTCTTTGGCTGGTTTGGCTTTAACCCCGGCAGCACGCTCAACGGGTCGGACCTGCGCATGTCGGTCATCGCCGTCAACACCTTCCTGGCGGGCTGCGCCGGCGCGACGCTGGTCATCTATGCCAAGCTCGCACAGACCGGCAAGGCCGACGTGATCGGCGGCGTCAACGGCGCGCTGATCGGCCTGGTGGCGATTACGGCGGGGGCCGGCGTCGTGCCGCCCTGGGCTGCCGTCATCATCGGCTTCCTCGGCGGCATCGTCCTCATGTGGGGCGAGAAGTTCGTCGAGCGTACGCTCAAGGTTGACGACGTGGTGGGCGCGGTCACGGTTCACGGTCTCGGCGGCCTCCTCGGCGTGCTGATGGTCGGCGTCTT
>CAYJQA010000451.1:0-5087 GCA_964372065.1 uncultured Litorilinea sp. | reverse complement strand
GGCGCTCTTCCCGGCGGTGGACCCGCTGGGTTCGACGAGCCGCATTCTCGACCCGCTGATCGTGGGCGAGGAGCACTACAACGTGGCCCGGCAGGTGCAGCAGACGCTGCAACGCTACCGCGACCTGCAGGACATCATCGCCATCTTGGGCGTGGAAGAGTTGAGCGAAGACGACAAGCTGATCGTGGCGCGGGCGCGCAAGATTCAGCGCTTCCTGACCCAGCCCATGTACGTGGCCGAGCAGTTTACGGGCACGCCGGGCAAGTTTGTCAAGATTGAGGACAATGTCCGTGGTTTCCGCGAGATCCTCGACGGCAAGCACGACGAGTCGCCCGAAGCCGCCTTCTATATGGTGGGCGGGATCGAAGAAGTGGCGGAGAAGGCTGAACGGCTGCGCGCCGGAGGGTAATCACCATGCCGATCCAAGTAGATATTGTGACGCGCGAGCGGCTGCTGCTTTCGGATGAAGTGGATATGGTGACGCTGCCCGGCTCGGCGGGGCAGATGGGCATCTTGCGGGGCCATGCGCCGTTGCTCTCGACGCTGGATATCGGCGAGATCATCCTGCACAAGGGCGCCGAAATGCAGTATATCGCGGTGGGCGGTGGGATCGTGGAGGTGCGCCCGGACAAGGTCACCGTCCTGGCCGAGGTCGCCGAGCACGCCGAGGAGATCGACGAGGCGCGGGCGGCGGCGGCGCTGGAACGGGCTCGCCAGTCGCTGGTGGAGAACCCGCCGGGCGAGGCCAAGCCGGTCATCGCGGCGGCGCTGAAGCGTGCGGAATGGCGGAGTAAGGTGGCCCGGCGGCGGGCCGTGCGCCGCACCGAAGGCCCGCACTTCGAGGACGTGCAGTAGCCGTTTGTGACATGAATTTATACACGCCGGGTTCCCTTGGGAACCCGGTTTCTTTTCGTCTGGAGACGCCGCGGGTCCTGATCGCATCGGGCAGATCGGCCTTCTCTTGCGCGCGTAGGGCAACCCCGTTTGACTGCATCGCAACAGGAGTAGAACGTAGAGGAGGTATGCTCGACGGCAATGGATTGTCTGCGGACGGCAAGTGGAGGGCACAACATGACGGATCAGAGAGTCGGATCACCTTCCATGCAAGGCTTCGTGCGAAAGGCGGGACGGGTTATGTTGATCGCAAGCGCGGTCGTGGCGGCCTGCATACTCATGTTTGTGGGCCTCTTGCTGCTATGGAGCTCCGGCAAACCGGCTCCCTTCGTGGATGAAAACGGCAGCCCGGTGGCAGGCAGCATTTCCGAGAAAATCCGTGTGGACATCAACGGCGTGGAACAAGGGATGTTCATCAAGGGCAAGGATGAAACGCGGCCGGTGCTGCTTTTCCTGCATGGGGGGCCCGGCATGCCTGAGTACTTCCTGACGCAGAATTACCCGACGGGTCTTGAGGAATACTTCATCGTATGTTGGTGGGACCAGCGCGGCTCAGGACTCTCCTACCGCGCCGCCATTCCGCCCGCGACGATGACGGTGGAGCAATTGGTTGCCGACACCCTGGCGGTGACGAACTACTTGCGCCACCGCTTTGGTCAAGACAAGATATACCTGATGGGACATTCGGGCGGCAGCTTTATCGGCATCCTCGCGGCGGCGCGGGCGCCGGAGTTGTATCATGCCTACATCGGCGTGGCGCAGATGGCGTACCAACTCAGGTCTGAGACGCTGGCGTACGCCTATATGCTTGAGCAGTTCAAGGCGAACGGCAACACAAGCATGGTGCGAAAACTTGCGGCAGCGCCACCCACGCTGACAGGCCCCATGCCCGCATCCTACGCGGCCCTGCGCGACGAAGCCATGCACACTCTTGGCATCGGCACGACCCACGCCATGCGATCGGTCATCACCGGCATCTTTATCCCGTCGTGGCGAAGCCGGGAGTACACGTTAGGCGAAAAGGTCAATATCTGGCGCGGCAAGGTCTTTTCCCAGACCATGCTGCGCGACACGATGTTCGCCACGGACCTGACCAAACAGGTGCAGGCGCTTGACCTTCCCGTCTATTTCCTGCACGGCATATACGATTACACGGTCTCCTACACGGAGACACAAGCCTATTTTGCGACCTTAAAAGCGCCACTCAAGGGATTCTATACGTTCGCGCAGTCAGCCCACAGCCCCATGTTTGAGGAGCCGGAATGGATGGGGAAGGTTTTGCAGGAGGACGTACTGGCAGGCGCGAATCGTCTTGCCGACGCAAAGTAGGACGCGAATGCCTGATTTCCCGTCCTACGCCGGTTTGATGGCCGCGTGGCGGGCTGTTATAATCGAACGGCGGAAGCCACGCGCGGCACAGAGGGGGCGCTGCGCAGCGGGCTTGGACAACAGCGGCATTAAGCGTGTTATAGGAGACTATGTTCGAAAAACACATCGGTATCGACCTGGGCACGGTCAACGTGCTGGTGCATGTGAAGGGCAAAGGCATCGTCATGCACGAGCCGTCTGTGGTTGCCATTCGCCTGCGCGATAACAAGATGGTGGCGGTCGGACATGAAGCCTATGACATGCTGGGCCGCACGCCCGAGAGCATCGAAGTGGCGCGTCCCATGCGCGACGGCGTGATCGCCGACTTTGTCGTGACCGAGGCGATGCTGCGCTACTTTATCCAGGCCATCGTCGGCAATCTGAACCCCTTGATCGGTCCCCTCTTTAAGCCCAAAGTGATGGTGAGCACCCCTAAGGGCGTGACGAGCGTGGAGGAACGTGCGGTCCACGACGCCGCCATGCAGGCGGGCGCGGGCGCGGCCTATCTGATCCCGGAGCCACTGGCCGCCGCGTATGGCGCGGGGCTGCCCATCGGCACGCCGACGGGCAACATGGTGGTGGATATGGGCGGCGGTACGACGGAGGCCGCGGTTGTCTCCATGTATGACATTGTGGTGTGGAGCAGCGTGCGGGTCGGCGGCAACCGCTTTGACGAGGCCATCGTCAACTATGTGCGCAAGAAGTACAACCTGTTGATTGGCGAGCAGACGGCCGAGGAGGTCAAGATCGCCATCGGTAGCGCGCTCCCCCTGGAAGATGAGCGCATGATGGAAGTGCGCGGGCGCGACCAGGTGACGGGTCTGCCCAAGATCATGCAGATTTCCAGCAGTGAAGTGACCGAGGCGATTCAAGAGCCGTTGCAGGCGGTGGTCAGCACGGTGCGGGCGACGCTGGAGAAGACGCCGCCCGAACTGGCGGCGGACATTATCGACCGCGGCATGGTGATGACCGGCGGCGGCGCCCAACTTCGTAACATCGCCCAGTTGATCACGCAGGAAACCGGCGTGCCGGCGTATGTGGCGGAAAACCCCATCGCGTGCGTGGCGTTGGGGGCGGGGCGGGCGCTGGAGAACTACGAGATCATGCGGCGCAGCCTGCCGATTGTGCCGAACTAGCCGCGGTGCGCAAGAGGCCAATCCGCACCAGAGTTGATTTGGACGTTCTTGGCATGAAGCATTACAATTTAATCTGTAATTAAGGTTTGGGTCGTTGTTCGCGCGCCTGGTTTTGATGAGCTTATCCGATTGCCCTTCTTTCCCTGCCCACACGAGGTCAAAAGGTGATACGTGAAGCGGTAGCGACGCGGGCCGCGCCTGCGGCGATTGGTCCGTATTCGCAAGCAATCAAGGGCAAAGACTTGGTCTTTGCTTCGGGCCAGCTTGGCTTGAACCCGGCAACGGGCAAACTGCAAGAGGGGATCGAGGCGCAGACGCGCCAGGCGTTGGCGAATTTAGCGGCGGTGTTGGAAGCCGCCGGCGCGACCCTGAACGATGTGGTCAAGACGACCATTTTTCTGGTGGACTTGGGACAGTTTGCCGCGGTGAACGCGATCTACGGGACGGTGTTCACGGATGCGCCGCCGGCGCGCAGCACGGTCCAGGTGGCGGCGCTACCGTTAGGTGGTTTGGTGGAAATTGAGGCGATTGCCGTTATCCGGTCCTAGCGGCCGGTCGGCGCGTCCCAGTGTGGTTTGTTGAGGGGACTCATTGCCCCTTTGGCGCGTTTTGGACTCTATAGATTTTCCGGAGGATGTTTCGTTTCTTATGAGCAATAGTCACGCAACTCTCGAGGTCACCACAATGACTCCCGGCTTGGACGAGTACGATGTCACGCCGGATGTCCATCCCATGACTTTGCTGCTCGAGGAGATCGAGCGGACGCTGCTGGAGCCGCAAGGCGGGGAGATTCGGACAGGGGTAATTGTGGACAAGCGTCCGCATGAGATTCTGGTCGACATTGGGTTCAAGTCGGAAGGGATCGTCAGTGGTCGTGAGATCGAGCGGCTCGGCGACGTCTGGGGGTCGCTGAAGATCGGTGACGAAGTGCCGGTCTACGTGCTGCGCGAGGACAAAGACGGCAACGTGCTCTTGAGCATCAGCCGTGCCCAGGCGGAGAAGGATTGGGAGCGCGCTGAGGAGTTGATGGCGTCGCAACAGATTTTTGAGAGCATGGTGGCGGCGTACAACCGGGGCGGCGTGATCGTCAAGATCGGCCAGGTGCGCGGCTTCGTGCCCGCCAGCCAGTTGAGCGCCGACAGCCAGAGCCAGGGCGAGGACAACCCGGACAACGCCGACGATCGCTGGTCGGGCTTGGTCGGCGAGAACTTGATGCTGAAGGTCATCGACATCGACCGCAAGCGCAACCGGCTGATCCTGTCCGAACGTCTGGCGGTCCGTGAGTGGCGGCGCCAGCAGAAGGAGCAATTGCTGGAGACGCTGCGCGAGGGCGACACCTACGACGGTATCATCAGCAGCATTGCGGACTTTGGCGCCTTTGTGGACTTGGGCGGAGCAGACGGTCTGATCCACCTAAGCGAACTGAGTTGGAACCGCGTCAATCATCCCAGCGAAGTGGTGCGCGTGGGCGAGAAGGTCAAGGTTCAGATTCTGAGCGTGGACCAGGAGCGCCGCCGCATCGGGTTGAGCCTGCGCCGCCTGCAGCCGCAGCCGTGGGACGTGGTGGACCAGACCTACGAGGTGGGCCAGATCGTGCGCGGCCGCATCACCAAGCTGGTCAACTTCGGCGCCTTTGCGCGGCTGGAGAAGGACGGCCGCAAGACCACGCTCGCGGACCGCATCGAGGGC
>CAYJQA010000450.1:0-5097 GCA_964372065.1 uncultured Litorilinea sp. | reverse complement strand
GCGCTGGGCCTGGGGCTGCTCGCCAAGGTGAGTACGTCGGCGCTGTGGCCGGTGGTGGGGCTGGCGCTGGCGGCGGGCGCGGCGCGTCATGCCCGCGCGAACCGGCCGGTTGGTTGGCTGCACGCGGCAGTCCAAACGTGGCGGACGTGGGTGATGGGCGGCGTCGCCGTCTTTGTGCCCGCAGGGCTGCTGGCGTCGCCGTGGTTGTGGCGTAACTGGCGGCTCTACGGCGACCCGTTGGGCATGGCGCTGACGGCGCAGACGGTAGACGTGCGTACCGGCTCCTGGGGCTGGGCCGAGACGGCCTGGCTACTGCGCGGGTGGTTTGTCTCGTTCTGGGGCAAGTTCGGCGGCGCGGGCCACATTCCGATGCCGACGCCGGTTTATTGGGTGCTCGGCGCGGTGACGCTGCTGGCGGCGGCGGGGCTGGCGTTGGCGTGGCGGAGCGATCGCGCGGCCCGTGGCGGTCTGGGGCTGCTGCTGCTGGCGCTGGTGGCCGTGGGCGTGGGGATCTGGCGCTATTCGCTGCTGGCGCTGGGCACGGACCAGGGCCGCTTGCTCTTTCCGGCGCTGGGGCCGGTGGTCATCCTGCTGGCCGCGGGGTTGAGCGCATGGCCGTGGGGCAAGGCGCGCGGCGTATTGGCCGGGGGCGGGGTGATCGCCCTGTTGGGGCTGGCGCTCTTTGGGCTGGTGGGCGTGATTCGCCCCGCGTTTGCGCCGCCGCCCGCACCGTCGCGCGCTCAGGTAGCCGCCGCGACGACGCCCGCCCCGCCCCGCGTGCTGGGCGAACTGGCGCTGGTCGGCTGGGAACTCGGCGGCGATGTCGTGCTCTACTGGCACGCGGAATCACCGCCCACGCAAGACTACCGCAGCGCGCTGCGCGTGCTGGCGGCAGACGGTACGCCGGTCTGGGAATGGCGGCGCTCGCCCGGCTATGGCCGCTTCAGCACGGACCGCTGGCCCGCGGGGACGGTAGTCGCCGACCGTTACGAAATCGGGTGGCCCGACTGGGCCGGCCCCGGGCGCTATCAGGTGGAAGTGAGCGTCTATCCCTACGGCGGCGACGCGGTCGCGCCCCCGGTGGTGGTCGGCGAGATAACCCGCTAGCGCCCCGTCACGGCCGCGGCGGCCGCATCGTCATAGCGCACCTCGGTCAAGGTGAAGCGCGCATAGGGCAGGTCGCCTTCGGGGAAGTGCCAGACGACTTCGGCGCTGAAGGGGACGCGCAGCCCGTCCACCTCGCGATAGTCGCTATAGACCCCGCCCCAGGGCGCAACGCGCTCCACGCTGCCGGACTTGAAGGTGCGCGCCTGCGCCGTAATCGTCAGAATGCGCCCCTCGGCGTCAAAGGTAACGGTCAACTCCTCGCGGTGGTCGGCGTCGCGGGCGATGAGGCGCGCCGAGGCGTCGTCGATGGCCTCCCACTGGACATTCGGCCCCGGCAGCAGCGCGGTGGGGAACCAGGCCATTTCGGCGAAGTAGCGCATCATGGCGCCCTGGTCGATGGCAGGGCCTTTGGCGTCGTCAATGGTGACGAGACCCACGGCGCGGATGAGCATGTTGCCGCGCGGCGCGATGTAATAGTCGCGCGCGGTAACGTTCACCCCGGGGGCCATGCTGATCACGCCCTTCCAGATGAAGCCGGGCGGGTTGACGGAGAAGATCTCCTCGCCGGTGATGGGCAGCCAGCCCGCATCTGCGCCGGTGCGGAAGGTCCCGGTGTGGCGCAGATAGGCCAGGCGCAGCGGCGCGTGGTCCAGCACACCGGCATAGGCGAAATAGCGTTGGACGGGAGCCGGGAGCGCGGCCAGGTCGGCGGCGAGCGGGCCGGCGACGGGCGCGGCCGCGGCGGCCATCTGCTGCATCTCGCTGCGAATGCGGCGGCCAAAGCGCCACGTGGAGATGATCACGGCCAGGACCGCGACCAGGACGATGCCAACGACGGAAAACAAGACGTACCGCATGATCTACCCTGCCTTTCGGGGATGTAGCGTGCTGCTAACCTGTGATCCTATAGCCGAAACTAGGGTCGCAGGCTAGGGGCGAATGTCCCCAAAAGACAGGGTAGAGTGTCTGTCGTGGGCGGCGCGCTGATCTGGGTTAAGGCTGCGTCGCCGGGATGAAGCCATGCTTTGCCAAGATGGCCTGACCGTCCGGCCCCAGCACAAAGTCGGCCAGCGCCTGCGCCAAGGCGGGATGGGCGGCGTCGGACAACACCGCTAGGGGGTATGCGGCCACCACGTTGAGCGCGTCGGGAATGTCGATGCGACCGACTTGGTCCACCGTGTCGCCGGTAACATCTGAACTGTAGACGATCCCGGCGTCGGCTTCGCCCAGCACGACTTTGCTTACCACGGCGCGCACGTTTTCTTCATAGGAGACCACGTTGGCAAGCACGCCGTCTTTGTAGGCAGGGCCGAAATCGGCGGCCGTGGCTTTGTCCAAGAACTCGATGGAATAACCGCCGACCGGAACTTCCGCCGCGGCCAACACCAGCTTGATCCCCGGCTTCGTCAAGTCTTGCAGCGTGGCGAGACCGGCGGGGTTGCCGGCAGGGAAGATCACAACCAGCCGGTTGCGGACAAAGATTTGGGGCGCGCCGTCCGCGACGCGACCGGCATCGACCACGGCCTGCATCTGGCGTTGATTGGCCGAGGCAAAGAGGTCGCCGGGCGCTCCCTGAGCCAACTGCTGGGCCAGTTGTTGTGAGCCGGCGAAGTTGAAGGCGACAGTAATCCCCGGTTGGGCGGCGCTGAACGCCGCGCCGATTTCCGTGAATGCCTCGGTGAGCGACGCGGCGGCGTGTACCAGGAGTTCGCCGCCCTCTGCCGGGGCGACCGGCTGCGTTGCCGGCGCGGCCATCGGCGCACAGGCCATCAGCGCGACGACGATGACCATCCAGCCAAGATACTGCCAACGCGACAGCATAGCGACTCCTTTGCGGGCGAGCAGGTTGGCGCGGGACAGCGTCCCACGCGGGAAGATGACGCCAAGACTGATGTACTTAATATTCATATACTCAAATAATGAGTAGACTGAGTGTATGGCACGGAAGTGGCTTTGTCAAGCAGGGCGCGCGGCCGCGGTCAACGCTGCATATTTGTTGGTTGGCGCGTGGAATCGTTTGGCGATTGATGCTATACTGCGCCTGTGTGTGGCGCTGTGTACGGACCAGCGCGTCACGCTTAGGCAGCCAATCTTGACAAGCGAGTTGAGACAGGCCGGTAGGCGGCTGGGGTTCGCCCCAAAGGCGTCCTACAGGGGCTGTGCGCGGCAGTCGATCCTGCATGAGCAGGGAACCATCTAGTCTGGAGAGCCGACCATGACCGTTCGCCGCTGGACCGTAGTACTCTGCTTAGCCCTGTTGATGGCGCTGGCAACCGGCTGTAACGCGACGCCCGGCGGCCAAGCGCAAAGCACGGCCGCGCCTGCCGACGAGCCCGTGGTGCTGCGCGTCGGGTGGCCCGGCAGCCCCGACACGCTGAACCCCGGTGCGGCGCTGTTGAGCGAGGCCTTCATCTTGTTTGAGATGACCTACGAGGCCATGTTCGACCTGCAACTGGACGGCACGTTTACGCCGAGCCTGGCCGAGAGTTTTGAGCGGTCGGAGGACGGGTTGGTGTGGACGTTCCACCTGCGTCCCGGCCTCACGTTTCACGACGGCGTCCCCCTGACGGCCAAGGATGTGGTCTTTAGCTACCAGTTCTATCAGAGCCATGCGGACTTTCCCTATCTGAGCGGTTACACGGCCTACTTTGCCGATGTCGCCGCGCCGGACGACCTGACGGTGGTGGTCACGCTCACCGAGGCGATCCCCAACTTGGAGAGCCAACTGGTCTTTCTTTATGTGCTGCCTGAGCATATCTGGTCGGCGCATACGGAGGGCAGCGCGGCGACCGAGTTTCAGAACCTTGAGATGATCGGCAACGGCCCCTTCCGCATGGTGGAGTATAAGCAGAACGAGTATGTGCGGCTGGCCGCGGTCAAAGACCATTTCCTGATGCCGCCCAAGGTTGACGAGGTGATCTTCCAGGCGTTTGCCAACGACGACGCCATGGTCCAGGCGCTGCAAACGGGGCAGGTGGACATGGTGACGGAACTGCCGGTGACGACCGTGCCCACGCTGCGCAACACGGAGAACGTCGCGGTAGTGGCCGGGCCGCCGCTGTCGCCCTCGCTGCGGGATGTGGTCTTCAACCAGATCGACCCCGCCAACTGCCCGCCGGAAGGCGGCGTGTGCAGCGGCCATCCCGCGCTGCGCGATGTGGTCGTGCGCCGCGCGCTGGCCCATGCCACGGACAAGCAGAACATCATCGACGTCGCCGTGCTTGGTCAGGGCACACCGGGGTATACGCTGGTCCCGGATGGCCTGGGCGTCTGGTTCAACGACACGTTGGAAGACTATGGGTTTGATATTGCGCTGGCGAATCAGCTTTTGGACGACGCGGGATATGCAGATGCGGATGGCGACGGCGTGCGTGACATGCCCGACGGCAGCCGCCCGCTGACCTTCCGGCTGCAATGGCCCAACGACATCTCCGAAGCGCCCCGCATCGCCGAGCTGCTCGGTCAAAGCTGGGCGCAAATCGGCGTCAAGACTGAGCCGCAGGCCATGGACCCCGACGCGCTGACCAGCGTTTGCTGCCCGGCATTTGACTACGACGTCATGATTTGGGGCTGGAGTTCGGACCCGGACCCGGCCTTTATCCTCAGCGTCACGACGAGCGCGGAGATACCGTCGGGGACCAGCGAGACCGGCTATGCCAACCCGGAGTATGACGCGCTCTTTGCCGCTCAGGCCATCGAAATGAACTTTGACCGGCGGCGTGAGATCGTGTGGCAGATGCAGGAAATCATGCAGAACGATGCGGTCTACTTGATCCGCTATTATCAGTTCGCCGTCCAGGCGTATCGCACCGATCGCTTCCAGGGGTGGATTGTGGATGCGCCCAAGCTGGCGCTGGAAGATGTGACGTCGCTGGTGGTGGTGGAGCGGGTGCGGTGAGCGCGTCCGAGCCTCCCGATCCTGGGCTAACATCAGATCCGGGCGCGCGGCCTACCCCGCGCCGCCCCGGCAGGCGCGCGGGGGCGGGGGCG
>CAYJQA010000449.1:3176-5098 GCA_964372065.1 uncultured Litorilinea sp. | reverse complement strand
CCCCGAATCACGCTACACCGGACGCATGGACGGCGTATGGACGCCGATTGAGCAGCGGTAACACAATTCGACCTGACGACTATTCTCGCGTTTGCTCGACGTTCCTGCCTTCACCGAGATTCACGGGACTTCGAAGCCAAACAAGGAACTCTGCGCGATGCGTGTCAGATAGGCCATTTGTTCCGCCGTCAGGATTGCCCCATCAACATGCGCCGTGGTGGCGACAAACTCGCGAGCGTGTTCTTCTGACCAGAAGAAGATTGAATTTAGTCAGAAGGCGTGGATTATGTTGGGGTCCGTCATCGTGGCCCAATCCACATGCGGCTCAAATATCATCGGCCGTGCGCCTTGACTTTGGACGCTAGATCGCAGGTCACTGTCCACCGTCAGCGTGATCGGCTGCTTGCAATGAGCGCATTCGGTCTCAATCGTGACCGACAGATATTCCCCGCGTAAACGCCCTTGCACGAAGGGCGTGGCAATTGCATCCTCTGCTCAGGCGGCGTTGAGGCGTTCGCCGCTGCTAAACGTCAGGCGGTGTGGCGTGTTAGCCATCGTGACCGGATAGGCCCACTCCACCTCACCCTCCGCGTTACGCACCAGAAAGAACAGATGGCTCTCTAGCTCATCCAGAATGGTCTGCACGCGCGCCGGCGGCAGGCGGAGTTCCTCGGCAATGCGCGCGGGTGGAATGGGCCTGCCAATCCGCGGCATCTCCCGCACCACAAAGTTACGCACGCGATGATGGTCGCTGCTCATAAAGGCCAGCGGTCCTTTACCGGGGTCGGCGACGTGCGCGAGTTGCTGCTCCCATGTTATGCGCGGCACTTCGTTGATCTGTCGCCCGCGCTTGACCAAGATATGTTCCGGCATGATTCTCGCATCCTATTTCTGAGGGATAAACCATACGGACTGCTACGCGGCGGGCGGTTCGTCCGGCGCGCTCTCCAGCGTCTCGATCAGCCGCACCATGTCCGTGCGGCTGACGACGCCAACCACGTGCTCCTGATCCAGCACGGGGAGCGTGATGACCTCAGCGTCGAGCATCATCTCGAGCGCCTCTTCCACCGGCGTATCCGGCGTGACCGTGGCGACGTCCGCGGTCATCAGGTCGCCCGCGTCGATGGCCAGCGCCTGCCGTAACTGCTCCTTGTACTGGCGGTACTCCTCCAGACTGAGCGGGATCATGGCCGACAACACGGCGATGTAGCGCGGCTCGTGAACGGGCGCGTTGCGGGCGATCAGGTCAAGCTCGGTGATGAGTCCTTGGAGCGCGCCGGTTTCATCCACGACCGGCACGCCGCTGATCTGGTTCTCATGCATAATCCGGGCCACCTCGCGGATTTGCGTGGTGGGGGTGACCGTAATGGCCGGGCTGCTCATGATTTCACGTACTTGCATGGCGCGTCTCGCCTTCTAGTTGTCGTTGACTGGATGCCTACACCACAAACTGGCCGTTGCGATAGAGCAACTCGCCGTCCACCAGGATTTCGCTGTCCTGGCGCATGTCGCAGATAAAGTCCCAGTGAATGGCGGACTGATTGCGGCTGCCCGTTTCGGGATAGCCTGCGCCCAACGCCACGTGCATGGTCCCGCCGATCTTCTCGTCGTAGAGGATGCTCTTGGTAAAGCGTTGGATGCGGTAATTGGTCCCCAGTGCAAACTCGCCCAAGCGCGCTGCGCCGGGGTCGCTGGCAATCTGCGACAGCAGGTACTCCTCGTTCTTGGTCGCGCTCGCCTTGACCAACTCGCCGTCTTTGAAGGTGAACTCTACGCCGTCCACCTCGCGCCCCCCTTGCAGCGCCGGGTAGCTAAAGCGAATCCAGCCGTTGACCGACTCTTCCACCGGGCCGGTGAAGATCTCGCCGCTGGGCATGTTGCGTTTGCCATCGGAGTTGATAAAGGTGCGCCCGGCGATGGAC
>CAYJQA010000449.1:0-3166 GCA_964372065.1 uncultured Litorilinea sp. | reverse complement strand
CGTCAGGTCCACGTTCGGCCCGCGCACGACGACCTTGTCCTTGCCCTTGAGCCAGTCAACCCAACGCTGCTGCGTGGCGCGCACATCCAACCACGCCGCCACGGGGTCGGGCTGGTCGGCGAAGGTGGCCGCATAGACAAAATCCGCGTAGTCGGCCAGGCTGAGGTCGGCTTCTTGGGCATAGGCCGGGCAGGGAAAAAGCGTACCCACCCAGCGATGCGTACCCGCGGCGGAGCGTTCGGCCAGGATACGGCGCAGATGCCGGCGCGCGTTTTGCTGGCGGCGCTGGCGCGTCGGGTCCAGGTTGGTGAGGCTGCGCGTATTGGTCGCGGCGCTGATGCCGATCCGCACGTCCAGCTTCTCGGCCATCATCTCTTCCAGGGGCGGGACCCAGTCCAGTTGGGCGTCGCTGCCCCGCAGCAAGGCCGCGGTCAGGTCGTCGCTCTCCAGTTGGATCGTGGGATTGCCGCCCGCGTCCACGACCGCGGCGACGGTGGCTTCCACCAGGCGCAGCGCGGCGACGTGGCCGCGCACCAGCACCCAATCACCGGGGCGCACGGTCGTACAGTAGTGGACCAGCAGGTCGGCGAGCTTGAGCACGCGCGGGTCGGACATAATGAATGCACCTTCCAAGTGAGCGGCGAGAAGTCTGGCCCGTCATTCCGAACCGAAGGTGAGGAATCTCTCTGGTCAGCGTACGCCCGCCAGAGAGATTCTTCGGTCTACGACCTCGGAATGACAACGCGCGGCTGTCTTCCGCCTCAGCGAATCTTCAAAACGACCTTGCCGATGTTTTCGTTGGCGGCCATGTGCGCGTGGGCGGCATCGGCCTCGGCGATGGGATAGACGCGGTCGATCACGGGCTTGATCTGGCCCGCCTCGATCTGCGGCCAGAAGCGGCCCATAAACTTCTCGCGGATGTCCACCTTTTCGTCCAGGCTGCGCGAACGCAAGACCGAGCCGATCAGTCTGGCCCGCTTACGCATCAGGACGCCGATGTCCAGGTCGGCGTGCGTGCCGCCCAGCGTGGCGATAAAGACCAGCCGCCCGCGCAGGTTGAGCAGGTCCACGTTGGGGTGATAGTAGTCGCCGCCCACCATGTCGAGGATGACATCCACCCCGCGGCCGTCACCGAGAAAGTCGCGCACGGCCTGGCCAAAGTCGGCCTCATGGTAGTTGACCGCCAGGTCCGCGCCCAGCCGCAAACAGGTCGCAGCCTTGGCCGCGCTCCCCACGGTAACCAGGACGCGCTGCCCCAGGCTGTGCAGCAGTTGGATGGCGGCCGTACCCACACCGCTGGCCCCGCCATGCACCAACACCATCTCGCCGGGTTGCAGCGCGGCTTCCAAGAAGATGTTGACGAACGCGGTCAGATAGACTTCGGGCAGCGCCGCGGCCTGCTCAAAGCTCCAGCCCGTGGGGATGGGCATGAGCATGGCGTGATGGACCGCCACCTGCTCCGCATAGCCGCCGCCCGCCAACAGCGCACAGACGGGATCGCCCACGTGCCAGATTTTGACCCGCGGCCCGACCGCGCGGATGACGCCCGCCATCTCCAGCCCCAGAATTTCGGGCGCGCCCGGCGGCGGCGGATAGTTGCCCGCACGTTGCGCCAGGTCGGCGCGGTTGAGCGCGGTGGCGTGGATGTCCACCAGCACTTCGTCGGGGGCGATGATGGGGTCCGGGGCGGGCTGCCAGACTAACGGACGGCCCGCTTGGTCGCTCTGAATGTGGATCGCGTGCATGGTGCGTGACTCGCAGCGTGGGCCGTGCAGGAGGCCCACCGGGTGGCCCGCCAGAGTAATGCGGCCAGGCTGACGGCGGCAGGATGATGCCCACAGTATACCCCAGGCCGGAGCATTCCGCCATTGGCCGCGCCGTGACCCCCTGCTTCGGGCGCGTGGCTTGGTCACGGCGGGCGGGCAAGGGTATACTGACAACCAAGCGACTGCGCCCTATCCAGGCTAGAACGGACGACCGTTGTGACCGCCGAGACCATCTTCGCCAAGATCATCCGCCGGGAAGCGCCTGCCAAGATCGTCTATCAAGACGAGTTGGTAACGGCCTTCCACGACATCCGGCCCTTGGCCCCGGTGCATATTCTGATCGTACCCAACCGCACCATCGCCACGGCTAACGACGTGACGCCGGCCGATGAACCGGCCCTGGGACGGCTCTTGACCGTCGCGGCCAAGCTGGCTAAGGAGATGGGGATCGCCGAAGATGGCTACCGGCTGCTGGTCAACTGCAACAACGATGGCGGGCAGGAGGTCTATCACCTGCACGTGCATCTGCTGGGTGGGCGACCGTTGGGTCCCATGTTGGCGCGACCATAAGAAAAGCGCCGGAGCCTGCTCCGGCGCTTGGGCTGGCTGGTGGATTATCCCTTGCGCGCCTGGGCCTTGAGCAGGTCGCGAATTTCGGTGAGCAGCTTCACGTCCGCGGGCGGCTCCGGCGGCGCGGCAGGCTTGGGCGCCGGCTTCTTGCTCATCCTGTTGACGGCGCGGATGAGCATAAAGACGGCAAAGGCGATGATCAGGAAGTTGATCACGGCTTGGATGAAATTGCCGTAGGTGATGACCGCGCTGCCTACGGTGATGGACAGCCCGGTAAAGTCGACCCCCCCGATGATCACGCCGATGATGGGCATGAGCAGGTCATTGACGAGCGACGTGACAATAGCCGTGAACGCGGCCCCGATGACGATGCCAACGGCAAGGTCGAGGACGCTGCCTCGGTTGATGAAGTCACGGAACTCCTGCAATATCGTCATAGTGCGGTTCCTTTCTGGCTCGATGAGTACTACAGTCGCGTGCATTGAAGATCAGTGCATCGGAACGCCTAACAATGAATGTTGCACATTTGCATAGGGTTGTCAAGAGTGACTCGGACGGCCGGCCGCGCACGACGCGCCGCCGGGCCTAGCGGAGGAAGCGCACATGCGTGCAGTCGGGAGTAGTCTGCCGCGCGTGGATGCGGCGGAGAAGGTCGCCGGAACCGCGCTCTATCCGGGCGACATTGACCTGCCGGGCCAGCTCTGGCTGCAGGTTGTCTTTGCCGGCTTTGCCCACGGCCGGATCACCGCGGTGCATACCGAGCAGGCCGCGGCCGCGGCCGGGGTGGTCGCCGTGCTGCCCGCCGCGGCCGTGCCGGTCAACGAATATGG
>CAYJQA010000448.1:0-5103 GCA_964372065.1 uncultured Litorilinea sp. | reverse complement strand
GCCCGGATGGGACACAAGTCGCGTTTTCCCGGCGCGGGGGCGAGGAGGGGCTGTACCTGATCAACGTGGACGGCAGCAACGAGCGCCGCATCTTTGGCACGCGCGAACCGATTACCTCGCCCAAGTGGAGCCCGGACGGCCGCTACATCGTCTTTGAGCGCGGCGACGAGGGGGACCGCTGCCGCATCGTGGATTCGCGCTGCTATGACAACAACCTCTCCGGCGTGGATTCGGAAGACCTCGGTACCGAGGTCCAGAACAAGCTGGCCCGCGTCGACGTCAGCGGCAAGCACTATCGCGACCTGCCCGTGCTCAACCGCGCCCGCGTCCCCGACTGGAACGCCGCGGGCATCGTCTACCAGTCGCCCGCGGGCTTGCAGATCACCCAAGACGACCCCAACGCCCGCACTGAGTTGCTCTTCTTTGACATTAAGAAGCAATTCGAGCTGGACCCGGACTGGCAGCCGGGCGGTCACCGCGTCGTCTTTCAGCGCCGCGAGGCAGCCCATTGGCAGATCTTCGGCGTCAACGACGACGGCAGTGGGCTGGCCGCGCTCACTCACCCGGGCACGACCTTTGTGGACGTCCAGCCCAGCAGCGTCGCGCCCGCCTGGAGTCCCGACGGCCGTCACATCGTCTTTCTGAGCAACCGGACGGACGGCGAGAGCGCCGGCGCGTGGGGCGTATGGGTCATGGACGCCGACGGCGGCAATCAGCGCCGCCTGCCCATTGACCTACCCTTTGTCTATACCTATGTGGCCGAACAGATGCTGGATTGGGGTCTGTGACGCCACACTTATCACTGACCACGCTGTTGACATAGAAGGCAAGCAAGCATGGCAACATTGTCTGCGCCGATTCGTACGGCGATGATCGGGTGCGGGCGTATGGCGCGCGCCCACTTGCGGGAATTGCTGGCCCATCGCGCAACCACGCAAGTTGTCGTCGTGTGTGAGCCGTCCCCCGCGGCGTATGATGACCTGGCGGTCCAGGTGCGCGCCGCCGGGCTGGAACCGCCGCCCAACGAGCCCGACTTGGACAAGCTGCTCACCGCCTATGCCGGGCAGTTGGACGCCGCGTTTATTGTCACACCCCACGCCTACCATTACAGCCAGACCGCGGCGTGCATGGAAGCGGGCCTCGACGTGCTGCTGGAAAAGCCGATGGTCGTCAACGCGACCGAAGCCGCCGGGCTGATGGAGGTGCGCGACCGCACCGGCCGCCTGCTGGTGGTGGCCTTCCCCGGCAGCCTCTCCCCGCGCATCCGCGCCGCGGCAAAGCTGCTGCGCAGCGGCGAGTTGGGCCGCTTGATGACCATCAACGCCATGTGTTGGGAGAACTGGCGCACGCCCAACCTGGGCACGTGGCGGCAAGTGCCTGAACTGGCGGGCGGCGGCTTCCTCTTCGACACCGGCGCACACATGCTCAATACCGTGGCCGACCTGGCCGGCGAGGATTTTGTGGAAGTGGCCGGCTGGCTGGACAACCGCGACACGCCGGTGGACATCCTGGGCGTCGCCATCGCCAAGCTGGCGTCGGGCGCGCTGGTCACCTTCCACGCCTGCGGCGAGGCCGCGGGCCGCGCCCGGTCGGACGTGCGCGTCTTCTGCAATCAGGGCAACATCGCGACCGGCATGTGGGGCGAAAAACTGGAAGTGCAGCGCATGGGCGATGTCGACTTCTCCCCGGTCGAAGTCCCGCCGAGCATGGGCGTCTGGGACCAATTCATGCGCGTCCGCCGCGGCGACATGCCCAACCCCTGCCCGCCCGAGGTGGGTCTCCGCATGGCCCGGCTGTGGGATGCGCTGGCCGCGTCCGCCGCGGCCAACGGCCAACTCGTGCCGGTGGGCCGCGCCTGAGTGGCGCTTTATCTGGAGACATGGTGATTCGCGCGATCATCTTCGACGTGGGCGGCGTCCTGATCCGCACCGCCGACCGCACGCCCCGACGCGCCCTAGAAGAACGGCTCGGCCTGGCCCCCGGCAGCGCTGAGACCCTGGTCTTTAACAGCCCACAGGGCACGCAGGCGCAACTGGGCGCGCTGCGCAGCGCCGAGTTGTGGGCGTGGGTGCAGCGCCAACTAGGCCTGGACGCCGCGGGGCTGGCGGCTTTTCGCCGCGACTTCTTTGCGGGCGATGTGCTTGACCAAGCGCTGGTCGATCTGGTGCGGCGGCTGCGCGGGCGCTATCAGACGGCCATCATCTCCAACGCACAAGATGACTTGCTGGAACCGTGACCGTGCGCTATCCCCTAGCCGATGCCTTCGATCTGATCGTCGGCTCGGCCTATGAGCACGTCATGAAGCCCGACGCCGCCATCTTCACGCGCACACTGGCGCGGCTGGGCCGCGCCCCGCACGAAGCGGTCTTTATCGACGACTTCGCCCACAACATCGCCGGCGCGCAAGCCGTGGGCATGGCCGCCATCCACTACACGCCGGGGCGGGACGTCGCCGCGGCGCTGGCCGCGCTCGGCGTGACGTGACGCCCGCGGCCCGCGCCGCCACGCTCCTCGCCATCGCTCCCCCCCTCTGTCCTTCCCCTTTTGGCATATTTCGATAATTAAAACATCCTAATTTGACTAAATAGCCCCGTCATGCTACACTTGCCGCGGCGGTGGGCGCGCCACCGCAGGTACGAGCGCCCCGCCGTCATCGCAGAAGTGCGACGCAGGGTCGCTTGGTTGTAGCTGACAGGGACAAACTCATGGCGTTCAACGCCTATTCGGATCGCTCCAGCCCGGCCTGGCAGATCATCGAGCACCTCAAACGCAGAGGTTCGGCCACGATCAAAGAGTTGGAAGACCTGCTCGGCGTGACCACGACCGCGGTCCGCCAGCAACTGAACTTGCTCCAGGCCGACGGCTACATCCAGCGCCAGCGAGTCCACGCCGGCGTTGGCCGTCCCCATCACACCTATTCCATCACCGGCAAGGTCCACGAGTTGTTCGCCTGTCATTGCGACGACCTGGCGTTGACGCTGCTGGAAGAGGTCTACGAGTTGGAAGGCAAGGAGCGCACGACCCAACTGCTGGACCGTGTGGGGAACCGCCTGGCGGCGCGCTATGCCCATTCGGTGCGCGCCGACGTGCTCCAAGAGCGCGTCTACGAGATGGCCGGTGCGCTCAACGCGCGCGGGGTGCTGACCGAGGTCTCGGTGGACACCGACGACTTCATCGTCCTGCACGCCTACAACTGTCCCTATCACGAACTGGCGCAGGACCACCGCGACATCTGCGCGATGGACGAGGAGTTGCTGCGCAAGGTCTTGGGGACGGATGTCAACTTGACGGCCTGCATCATGGACGGGCATGCGGGCTGCCGCTTTGTCGTGAGCAATAGTGGCGTGACACAGCCCGTCGCCTCGTAAGATTGGTGGGGTAGCAGTCTTGGGGTAAGGTTCTTGAGGTTCGGTTTGTTGGCTACAGACGCCGCCAGCGTCCCGGCGCGAGAGTGAGCGCAAGAGAAGCATCGGGTCAGGCGCCGGGCAAAGGCGCTCGACAAAACAGGAGACAAAAGCAATGAGTGTATTGGAAATCCGCAATTTGCACGCCGCGGTCGAAGGCAACGAAATCCTTAAGGGTG
This sequence comes from uncultured Litorilinea sp., assembly GCA_964372065.1. Lineage (GTDB taxonomy): Bacteria > Chloroflexota > Anaerolineae > Caldilineales > Caldilineaceae > QEUY01. The sequence continues at coordinate 1,520 of CAYJQA010000448.1, read as the reverse complement.
TCGATCTGACGCTCCGCAGCGGCGAGATTCACGCCCTCATGGGCCCCAACGGCTCCGGCAAATCAACCCTGGCAAACGTCATTGCGGGCCACCCGCACTATGAGGTGACGGAAGGCGACATCCTGGTCGACGGCCAGAGCCTGCTGGAGATGGAAGCCGACGAGCGTTGCCGCGCCGGTGTCTTTCTAGCCTTCCAGTATCCGGTAGCCGTGCCGGGCGTGAGCGTCGCCAACTTCCTGCGCACCGCGGTCTCTAACGTGCGCGGCTACACGAGCCGGCCCGTCGAGGCCGGTCGCGCCGGGGCCATCGGCAGCAATCTCATGCCCATGCGCGAGTTCCGCCGCGAGCTGAACGACAAGATGAGCCAGTACAACGTCGACCCCAGCTTCGCCCGGCGCTATCTCAACGACGGCTTCTCCGGCGGTGAAAAGAAGCGCACCGAAGTGCTGCAGATGGCGATGTTGGAACCCAAATTCGCCATCCTCGACGAGTCCGACTCCGGTCTGGACATCGACGCGCTCAAGGTCGTCGCCGACGGCATCAACAAACTGGCGACGCCCGACCGCGGCTTCCTGTTGATCACCCACTATCAGCGGATGCTCAACTATATCAAGCCGACCTATGTCAGCATCTTCCACGGCGGGCGGATCGTCATGACCGGCGGTCCCGAAGTAGCCCACATGCTCGAAGAGCGCGGCTACAACTGGGTTGAGGAAGAGTTCGCCGAAAAGACCGCCGCGGCCTAAGCCACGGGCCGCAAGGCGCGCCTGCCGTACCGACAGCACGTTCCGTCCAAGGAGAAGACACATGGCGACACAAGTAGACCGCGACCAACTTACCGGCGTTAAGGATGACTATCAATACGGCTTCCATGACGCAGAGAAGCCTTTCTTCAAGTCTGAGCGCGGCCTCAATCATGCCGTCATCGACGAAATCTCAGACAACAAGAACGAACCCCAGTGGATGCGCGACTTCCGCCACGCGGCGCTAGACATCTTCCTGTCCAAGCCCATGCCGACGTGGGGCGCGGATCTGAGCGGCATCGACTTTGACGAGATCTTCTACTACCTGCGCCCGTCCGGGGGCACGGAAAAGTCGTGGGATGACGTCCCGGAGAGTATCAAGAATACCTTTGAGCGGCTGGGCATCCCGGAGGCCGAGCGCAAGTTCTTAGCCGGCGTGGGCGCACAGTATGACTCGGAAGTGGTCTATCATAGCCTGCGCCAGGAATGGGAGAAGATCGGCGTCATCTTCCTGGACATGGACACGGGGCTGCGCGAGCACGAGGACCTGGTGCGCGAGTACTTCGCCACCATCATCCCGGCCGCGGACAACAAGTTTGCGGCGCTCAACAGCGCAGTCTGGAGCGGCGGCAGCTTTGTCTACGTGCCCAAGGGCGTCCATGTGGACATCCCCTTGCAGGCCTACTTCCTCATCAACGCCCAAAACATGGGCCAGTTTGAGCGCACGCTGATCATCGTGGAAGAGGGCGCCAGCGTCCACTATGTGGAGGGCTGCAC
>CAYJQA010000447.1:0-5131 GCA_964372065.1 uncultured Litorilinea sp. | reverse complement strand
GTTGATGACAGGCCGCTGTTCGACCGGCGCGTCAAACAGCAGCCAGCCGATTGTCTTGCCGTCCGTGGTCAGCACGACGCCCTGCTTGATCGTCGCCTCGGGGAGTTGCTCGCCCAACGGTTTCACGCGGCTAAAGACAACGCGGCGGTCGCCGTCCACCACCGTCACCGGGTCGCTAAACAACCGTTGCACCTGTGGCCGCGGATGTCGATCTGCCGGCAGGAACTCCAGCTGGCGCCACCCGCCGTAGGTCTCGTAATGGTCAACCAGCAGCGTCGCCAGATCGGTGCGATAGCGGACTATCATAAACTGGTCGAACTCGCGCTGTGTCTGCACACCGACCAAGAACAAGATGCCGATGCCGGTCAGCCCCACCAACACAAACGCCAGCGTCAGTTTGACGGCGAGTGAACGCATAGCAGCACCGACCTTACGCGGCAGCGAACCGATAGCCAACCCCAAAGACTGTCTCCACATACCGCGGGTCGCGCGGCTCCGGCTCGATCTTGGCGCGCAGGTTGCGAACATGCACGTCGATTGTGCGCTCGTAGCCTTCAAAGGCCATGCCCTGCACCCGGTCGAGCAGTTCGCCCCGGGTAAAGGCGCGGCCCGGCGTCGTCATCAGCGCGGCCAGCAAGTCAAACTCGGACGGCGTCAGGTCAACCCGCTTGTCGCCGACCGTCACCTGCCGGCTGCCCCGATCCACCGTCACGTCCGCCACGCGCAGCACCTCCGGTTCGGGCGGCATCTGCCCGGTGCGGCGCAGCACGGCCCGCACCCGCGCCGTCAATTCGCGCAGGCTGAACGGCTTTGTCACATAGTCGTCCGCGCCCAGTTCCAGCCCCAACACCTTGTCGGTTTCGTCCATCTTGGCGGTGAGAATGATGACGGGCGTCTCGCGCTCCTTGGCATGGGCGCGCATAAAGCCGTAGCCGTCCAACACCGGCATCATCAAGTCCAACAGGATCAGGTCCGGCTTATAGTGCCGTGTCGCGTAGATGGCTTCTTGGCCGTCGGCGGCGGTCACCACGTCATACCCCTCTTGCGTCAGATAGGACTCCAGCAGCACGCGCAGCCGTTCCTCGTCGTCCACTACCAATATCAGTTTCTTCGTCATCACTACCTACTCCCCGTTGGGTCGCCCAATCTCACGGCGACGCCTTCCTCAACTCGCCTTCGTTGTTGCAGTCAGAACCACATTGCTATTGCGCCGTCGCCAAACTCATCGCCGGCCCCCAACTTACCGCCTGCTCCGCGCCGTAGGTGTAGGTCAGCGTCACGTCGATGGGCAGGGCGCGCTGGTTGCTCCCATCAGCGTCCATCACCCACAGCCGCCATGACCCGGCCTCCCCATTCTCTTCCCGATTGCTCAGGAAAACAATCTGCTGCCCGTCCGGACTCCACGCAGGCGCGACATTGCTGGGCAGCTCGTCCACCAGGGTCGTCCGCGGGTGCGTCAACGCGGCCACGCCGCTGCCATCCTGGTTGACGGAGAAAATCTCGGTGTGGCTTGCCACCTTGCCTTGATAGACGATCAGCCCGCCATTCGGCTGCTGCGCCGGGTCGTCAAAGTAGGGCTTGAGCGGGTCGGTGATAACCAGTTCACTGGCCGCGCTCGGTGCATCCGCCGTGCGCTGCATCCCCGCCTCCGTCTGGTAGACGATCCCGGCCGTCGTCCAGTCCGGCGCGCGGGCCGTATCCAGGCTGGGCACATCGCGGTAGTTGCCGCCGTTCACATCCACCAACGCCAGCTTGTACAATGTCAACTGCGTCACGACTGCATCTTCGGGCAGTTCCAAACTGCCGCCGCCGGGACCGCCGCGCGCCCCACCACTCATGCACCGGCCGCCCATCAGGATACAGTCCTCGCGCTCGTCGCCGCGCACAAACAGAATCAGCGTGCCGTCGGGACTCCACTTGGGCGAACCGAGTTGGTCGCGACCGTTGAAGATCAAGTGCTCGTTGCGCCCGTCGATCCCGATCAGGTACAGCCCGTGGCTCCCGCCATCACGCGTAAACGCCACCTGGCCGCCGTCCGGGCTGATCGCCGGGTCGAAGCCGGTCGTCAGGCTGCGCAGCGCGCCGCTGCCCAGGTCATAGGCGTAGATCATCCCGCCCGGGCTGGCCTGGAAGACCAGTGTTCCCGCCGGACCCGCAGCCGCGGACGGGCGCGTGCTGGCGGTCTGTACGATGGCGGCGGACGCCTCCGCGTCCGCCACCGGCAACTGCTCCACATCGCCCCTCAGCGCCAAAAACTCGGCAGCGACCCAGCCACTGCCGCCGGACAGGTCAATGCGGGCCACCCGCAGCCACAACCCGTCACGGCTGACCCCCGTGACGGCCAGCTCCTCGCCGGGCGCAGCCTTGCCCACCACCGCATAGCTCACGCCAGGCCCAGAGCGCACGTTCAGCCGCGTATCCTCGGTGATCACTCGCCCGGTCACACCGCCTTCCGGAGTCGCGACCGGCTCCGCGGCGAGCGCGGCTTCCGGTGTGACGGCGCTCGCAGGCGGCGCAGCGCCGCCAGGCACGGCAGCATTAGCGTTCGGCGCGGCAGCCGGCGGTGAGTCTTCCGCCGCAGTCGCCGCTTCCACCACCGGCAGGTCCGGCAGCGTTACGATGATCAACCGGCTCGCTACAATCCACCCATTCACCGCGCCGACAGCCGCCAGGACCCAGGCCGCATCCGCGCTCTTGCCCACGGGCGTCACCACCGTGCCCGGTTCCAGCGCCAGCAGCAGGTTACCGTCCGGCGCATCCAGCACATCCGCGCCACCGCTGCGGACAACGGCGACAATCGTCGCGCCTTCGGCATGGGCTGCCTGCCACGGCAGGATCATCAGCGCCGCCACGAGTACAATGAATACACGCTTCATCTGCATAAGTCGCAATCCTCTAGACGACATGGTGGCTGTTGTCAAGGCCGAATGATCACGTCGCGGCCACCGCTCCGCGTGCCGCCACTCGGCGGGCTACCGCCGGCAGGCATGCCGCCGCCCGGACCAAAGAACACCGGCGCAGCGTCCGGGTCGATGGTCGACGTCACGTTGCCTACGACCTGATCACCCGCCGCCAGGTCCGCGGACTGGACCACGACCCATTCGCCTTCGGTCACGCCCACCGTCACCGTGACCGGCGTCGGCGCGCCGTCGCGCATGACCATGACCGTACTGGTATCTCCTTGCGTCTGGACCGCATTGGCGGGGACCAACCAGCCGCCCGCGGAACCTTTGGCGGTCAGCGAGGCGACCGCGGTCATCCCGGCGCGCGCGCCCGTCGCCGCGTCGTCGGTCAGACGCACGGTCACGGGATAGTTGACCACACTGGAATCCGGATCGATGCTGGGCGCAATAAACGTGACTTCCCCCGCAAAGGACTTACCTGTCAACGCATCGATGGTGACCACGGCGGGCATCCCCACCGTCACCTTGTCAATGTCCACTTCGGCGACGTTGACCGTCAACTGCAACGCGTTGACATTCGCCAGGACAACCGCTGCGGTCCCGGACGAAGTCTGTTCTCCCACATCGACATTGACCTCCAACACGGTCCCATCCGTAGGGGCGCGCAGTTGGGTGTCGGCCAGATCGTCCGCCGCCGACTCAACGCTCAACTGAGCACGCGCGACGTCCAACCGGGCGTCTTCCAGATCCTTGGCATCAGCGCCCCCCAGCAGGTCCGTCAGCGTCGCCTGGGCCTCCACGACGGCGGCCTCCGCCGAGGCAATGCTCGCCGGCGTCGGCTCCTTCAGCAACGTATCCAATTCTTCCTGCGCGCTCTGCGCGCTGCTGTAGGCGGATTGCAGATCCGAGTCGGACGCGGGCGCGGTGGACTCCTCATACGCCGCCTTGGCCGATTCGTAGTCAATCGTCGCGCTCTGCAACTCGGTCGCCTCGCTGCTCATGCCGGAGTCGGTGCGCCAGGCCACCGCGTCGTAGGCCGACTGCGCCGAGGCCAACGCCACCTCGGCCTTACGCAACTCTGCCGAAAGCTGCGTCAACTCGGCAGCGGATGGCCCGGCCTGCAATTCGGTCACCTCAGCCGCAGCCGCGGCCACCTGGCTGCGCGCCGCCGCGATCTCCTGGGCGCTCGGCCCCGCCTTGACATCCGCCAGTTCCTCTTGCGCCGCCAGCAGGTTCGCTTGCGCCACGGCGACCTCGGCCGCGTCAGCCTCGGCCAGCAGATCGTTCAGCGCATTCTGCGCGGTCGCCAGGTCCAGTAGCGCCTCGGAAACGTTGCGTTCCAGGTCGGTCCCGTCCAGTTCGATCAGCACATCGCCCGCCTGCACCTGGTCTCCCACTTCGACGGCGACGCGCTTTACCACGCCCTCCACCTGCAGCACGGCCTGGCTCTGGCTGACCAGTTCCAGATTACCCGCGGCCGTCACCGTGCCGACCGCCTCGGACGCGGACCGGACGGCAGTCAGCGGCGGTGTTGCGGTCAGGTCGCCGGGCTGTTGCGCGGCCGGCGTCTGGGATTGGCTCAACCCCGGCAGCGCCGGCAGCAGGCCGCTTACCGCCGCGTAATAGCCGGCAGCGACTAGGACAGCCACAACCAGGAGCAGCCCCAGCAGTCGCGCTCCCTTCCCGACCCATGTTCGCGATGCACTCATATGATTCCTCGTCAATCAGATAGCGCGGCTACTCGTAGCGCAGCGCCTCAATCGGATCAAGCCGCGTGGCGCGCAGGGCCGGGTACAACCCGAAGATCAGCCCGCTCGCCATACTCACGGACATGGCAAGGATCAGGGCGTCGACTTCGATAAGCACTTGGAAGGTCGAACCGGCAATCTGGCCGATGATCCACGCTACGCCGTAACTCAGCCCGATCCCCATCAGCCCGCCCAACGATGTCAGCACCAGCGCCTCAATCAAGAACTGGAGAAGAATATCGCCGTCGTGCGCCCCCAAGGCCTTGCGTAACCCAATTTCCCGTGTGCGCTCAGTCACCGACACCAACATGATATTCATGATGCCGATCCCACCCACCAACAGACTGACCGCGCCGATGCTGCCCAACAGCAGCGTCAACGTTGCCGTCACGCTTGACATGACTTCCATCAGACTCGTCTGGCTCTGGATCGAAAAGTCGTTTTCGTCGTCCGCCGCCAATCCGTGGCGCAGGCGCAGCG
>CAYJQA010000446.1:1626-5159 GCA_964372065.1 uncultured Litorilinea sp. | reverse complement strand
GTTGAAAGGAACCTGCCTGTGATTCGCCCTCAGATGCGCGCATGGCTGCTCCCGACGCTCGTCCTAAGCGGTCTGCTCATGCTGTCCGCGTGCGGCTACAGCAGGAGCGCAGTCACCTGGAACGGCCGCACCATCGAAGCCTACAGCAGTGGCAGCGTCAGCACCACCACCGGCAACGATTTCGTCAACATGGTATTGGGCGACCACACCATCGAGATCCACGCCACACAGATCACCGTCGACGGGGTGAGCAAAGACATTCCCGCGTTCATTAACATGCGCATCGACGTCAAGCAGGACGGGCTGACCATCCAGGCCGACGGTGCGCCGGTCTGGCCCTAGGCTGTGCGTGCGGCGGTTCGCTGGCGCTCCCGTCGCCCCAATGATACAGTGATCCCGTGCGCTGGGCGAAGGCGCGGCGCACGCTGACGTCCGTGGTATCCGGCGCGGCGCAAGCCGCATCTTGCCAGGAGTGGGGCCAATCCCTATGCGCAAAGCCCAAAGTGGTGTGCTGCTTTTGTTGCTTGTCGCCCTCGCTGCCTGCGGGGGTGCACGCACGGCGGAACCCAAGACGCCCATCGCGCCCATAACCGTGGGCGCAGACCTGGCGGCCATTGACCTCTGCCAAGCCATTCCCCAGGAGGACATCGAGGCCGTCATGGGGCGCAAGCTGGTCGCCGCCCCCCAGCCTTTCGAGTACTATGACACAGCCGGGACCAGCGGGTGCAGCTATGACGCCGGCAAAGACGGCGACGGCAACGCCTATTTCGGCTATATCGTGCTGACGCCGCTCAGCGCCTATGGCGAGCAGCCGCTCTATCAGGATGCGGACGTCAGCGGCATCGGCAAGAGTGCCTATTTCAACAGCGGCGCCGATGCGCGCCAGCTTTGGGTCAACGTCGCCGACAAGGTCGCGTTCGTGGTGGCCTTTGGCGATGCGCCCAACGAGGCGGGCGCGCAAGCCATCGCCAAGCTCATGGTCGCGGCCATCCAATAAGCCGGTCGCGCCCCCGCACCGGACGCGACCTTGAGGAACAGCGAGCATGGGCATGGAACCCCGCATCAACTACAACGACATCAGCCGGGTCTATGACCGGGTCAGACAGGCCGACGCGGACTTGATCGGCCGCCTTGCCCAGGAGATTGCCGCGCACGCACCGGCGCAGGTGCTGGACATCGGCTGCGGCACGGGCAACTATGCCCACGCGCTGCAACAACTCACCCAGGCGCAGATCGTGGGCGTGGACCCCTCTCCCGGTATGCTGGCCCAGGCGCGGCAGAAGAACCCACTGGTCAGCTTCCGCCAGGGCGACGCCGAGCGCCTGCCGTGTGACGCCGGCGCATTCGACCTTGTCTACATGACCGACGTCATCCATCACATCCCGCACATTGACGGCCTCTTTGGCGAAGTGCGCCGGGTGCTCAAGCCGGGCGGCGCGGCGTGCATCGTTACCCAGTCCCACGCCCAGATCGCGGCCCGCCCCATTGCCCGCTTCTTCCCGGCCACCGTCACCGCAGACCAAGCGCGCTATCCGGACATCCCGGCCATCGTCGCGGCCGCCACCGGGCAGGGCTTGACCTTTGTGAGCGAGGAAATCAACGGGGCCGACGAAGACGTCCTCGACCACAGCTTCCTCGACCTGGTGGCTGCCAAGGGCTATTCCATGCTCCACCTCATCACCGACGCCGAGTATGCGGCGGGGCTGGCGCGCCTGGCAACGGCTCTGAGCCAAGGCGACCTGGTCGTCCGCCGCGCCGGGCGCACGCTGGTCTGGTTTCGCCACTAGGCGCGGCGGCAAGCGCCCGACAAACAGCAAAGGAGAAACGGGGTAGTGCACACGTATGTTTCGCTGCTGCGCGGCATCAACGTCGGCGGGCACAAGCAGATTCGCATGGAGGAGTTGCGCGGCGTCTATGCCGCGGCCGGGCTGACGCAGGTCAAGAGCTATCTGCAAAGCGGCAACGTCGTCTTTGACAGCCCGGAAACGGACGCGGCGAGCCTGACCACCACCCTGGAAGCCGCCGTCGCCGCCGCCTTCGGCCATGCCGTCACGGTCATTCTGCGCCGGCCCGAGGACATGCGGCGCGTCTACACCGGCAACCCGTTCCTGACCACCCGCAGCGAAGACACCGCCAAGCTGCACGTCGTCTTTCTGGCCGCGCCGCCCGCCGCGTCCGCTGTGGCGATCCTGGTCGTCCCGGACCGCGAAGTCGATGAGATCCACGTGGCCGGACAAGAGGTCTACCTGTTCTGTCCCAACGGGACCGGCCGCTCCAAGCTCACCAACGCCTTCTTTGAGAAGAAACTGCGCACCGCGGCCACCGCCCGCAACTGGAACACGGTCGGCGCGCTGTATAAGATGACCCATCCGGAGTAGCGGGCGCGGCGCAGCGGTCTACCTTACGCGTCGTCTTATAGGAGAAGCTTAGATGCTCGTCACAGGCAAGAAAGTCTATTTGCGAACGGTGCGCGAGACCGATCTGGATGCGCTATATCTCATGCAGTGCGATGTGGAAAACCGCGGGCCGTACTTCCCCGTCTTCATACCATCCGAAACCGAGTTCAAGACGGAATTTCACCAAAACGGCTTTCTCACCGGGGAGCATGGCCGCTACTTGATTTGCGGCATGGAAGACCGGCTCCTGGGAGAGATCTACTATTTCCGCACCGTCCCCTACTTCAGCGGCTACGAGGTGGGCTACCGGCTGTTCGACCCCGGTCACAGCAGCAATCGGGGGCACATGACCGAAGCCGTGACGCTCGCCACCTACCTGCTCTTTCTCAGCCAGCGCATCAACCGCCTTGAGTTGCGGATCATGCCCGACAACGCCCCGTCCAAGCGCGTGGCGGAGAAGTGCGGCTATCAGTTTGAGGGAACCGCGCGCGGGGGCATGTTCCACCACGGCGAGTATCGGGATATGGACGTATACGCGATCCTGCGCGCCGAAGCCCCGCACACGCTGGAAGAGGCGCTCGCCCGCGTCTGACCTAACACGCAAGCCGGCGGACACGCTTGCCGCCTGGCAGCAGTTCATCGAAGCCAAGTTCCCGGAGCCTAATCCGGACTGGAGCCGCTAGACCATGTCCACCTTGCCACCCGTCCGCTCGCCCAGCAATGAGCATGCTCAAAAGAGCCGCGGACAGCAGGATTTTGTCAACGCGCCGCGCATCGGCGCGGCCGTCTACGACCGTCTCATGGCCGACGCGCCCTTGCAGATGCAGTATGCCGATGTCGCCCAAGACCTAGCCGGCCGGATCACACAGGGGCGACTGCTGGACGTGGGCACAGGGCCGGGCCGCCTGCTCGTGGCGTTCCATGCCCGCCGCCCCGCTGTCAAGCTGTTCGGTTTGGACATTTCCGCCGCGATGCTTGAGCAAGCGCGACAAAACCTGGCGGGAATCGCCGTGGATTTGCGGCAGGGAAACATTTGCCACACCAGCTATCCGAGCGAATCCTTCGACCTAGTGGTCAGCACGGGCAGCTTCTATGTGTGGGACGAGCCGCAGGAAGGGCTGGACGAAATTCACAGCA
>CAYJQA010000446.1:0-1616 GCA_964372065.1 uncultured Litorilinea sp. | reverse complement strand
GGGTCGGCCTATCTGTACGAGTGCCGCCGCGACGTTGACCGGCGCGCGTTCCGGTTGGCGCTGCGCGAGAATCTTCGGTCTGCGGCGCTGCTGACAAAGGTGATTGGGCCGTTTGCGCTACGCCAGGCGCTGGCAAGGTCATACACCCGCGCCGAGATCGCCGCCATCATCGCCCGCACAAGTTTTGCCGACAGTTTTGTGATCGACGACGTGACGCTGGCAGGCATGCCCATGTGGATGCGCGTCGAGCTTAAGAAAGCCGCATAGCGTCTTGCAGCAACCGTATGGCGACTCGCCAGGGAGCAGAACGATGGACTACCGTTTTGCCGCCGCCGCGGACCTTGACTTGCTCGCCGCGTGGAACCACCAACTCATCCGCGACGAGGGCCACCGCAACCCCATGACACCCGCCGAATTGCGGGCGCGCATGGCCGGGTGGCTGGCCGGCGAGTATCAAGCGGTGATCTTTCTGGACGGGTCCGAACCCGTGGCCTATGCGCTCTACCGGGAAAGCGCCGCCGAGATCTACCTACGCCAGTTGTTTGTGCGCCGCGACCGGCGGCGAGAGGGCATCGGCCATGCCGCGGTCGAGATTTTGCGCTGCCGCCTGTGGCCCCACCACAAGCGGCTGACCGTGGAGGTCCTCACCGCCAACGTACCCGCGGTACATTTTTGGCGCGCCGTGGGCTATCGCGATTACGCCCTCACCTTGGAGATTATGCCGGAGCAAGACGACGCGCAGCCTCCCGCCCGATCCGTGTAGTACAAGCGGGCACTGCAACGGGCGCGCGTTGGCCCGGTGATGTAGCTATTCTTTCTCATTCTGGACGAGAAACTGCGATGCGTGAGGTAGTGGTCAGACCGGCAACATTGGACGACGCCGCGACGTTGCTGGCGATCTATCGCCCGGTGGTGTTACAAACAGCCACGTCGTTTGAACTGGAGCCGCCCGACCTGGCCGAGTTCAGCGGGCGCATGGCGCGGGCGCTGGCGGGATGGGCATGGCTGGTGGCCGAGGACGCGGGGCAGGTCGCGGGCTATGCCTATGCCACGCCGCACCGCTCCCGCGGGGCGTACCGGTGGTCGGTCGAGACATCGGTCTATGTGGCCGCGGCGGCGCGCGGTCAGGGGGTGGGCACGCAGCTTTATACGGCGCTGCTGCCGGTGTTGGCGGAGAAGGGCTATTGCAACGCCTATGCGGGGATCACGCTGCCCAACGACGCCAGTGTGGCGCTGCATCGACGGGTAGGCTTTCAAGCAATCGGCGTGTTCCGGTCGGTGGGGCGCAAGTTCGGCGCGTGGCACGATGTATCTTGGTGGCATCTGCCGCTACGCGCCGAACCGCCGCAGGAGTAATCGGCGCGCCGGTGGCCGCGTTTGGCGGGCGCGGGGAAACGCCGTAAGCTAGAACATGCGCCGCGCGGCCAGATGGTCGCGCCCACCCAGCGCGGCTAAGTCGCTCTCCCAACCACGAAAGGATCACGACGATGACCGGCGAACGACCTGTGCTGATTTCGGTCGTCCAATATCAACCGCAGTTGGAATCGGGTGCGTTCAGCATCATGGACGTGATCGACAAGGCCGTCGCACACGGCGTGGACGGGGTAGAACTGCGC
>CAYJQA010000445.1:1240-5160 GCA_964372065.1 uncultured Litorilinea sp. | reverse complement strand
GCTTGCGGCCAATGCGCGTTTTGACCCCCGCGGGAACCGATGGGTAGCGTGACTGTCTCTCGTATACAGGAGCGCGTTGTGTTAAATCCTACCCTCTTGCCGAAGTGACTGTCACCTCCGGCTCACGACCTCAACTGCGTATCTCCTATTATTATGTGATAAGTTCCAATGTGTATCAAGTTAAACGAAGGCGTGCTCATAGAGGCTCACGGAGTAGCCGCTGTCATGGGTTTTCGTATTCATCCATTCGCAGCAAGCCTACCTGTCCACGAAAACGATGCGACACGGCCTCGCGGGAACGGCGTCAGATGTCGTGGTCGTTGGTGCGCTTGACGCAGACGGCGGTCGCGGCGCGGTGGCTATCTGCGGCCTCGCGTCATTGTGTTTGTCTGCCGTTGCCGGAGTTTGATCCCCACGCCGAGAGTAGGTATCATGGGGGGACAGATGGACGCGCAGTGACGCGCGGCCACCGGGCAAGGATTGCCGCATGGAACCGCTGGTTGACTATTGCCGTGAGTTGAGTAACGCCGACGCCGCTCGGCTACAACGCGTCTCCCACGCCCTGCCCATCACCGCCGATGTCAGCCGGGCCGATATTTTGCTCTACGCCCCCCACAACTCCCGGCACATCCGCGTGCTTTGCCACGCCATGCCCCGCTCCATCTCCTCATACTATCGCGAAGAAGCCGCCGGTCGCAGCGCGGATGGGGCCGAGCAGCCGCTGATCTTTCATGCGCTGCACCAGGGCCGGGGAGGACGCCGCCAAATCGAGGTGGTCAGCAGCGGCGCGCCCGTCATCCAAGACGTCTACCCCATCTATGGCGAACGGCGGCAAGTGATGGCCGCGCTGGTGGTGGAGACCAACATGATCGCGCACGAGCGCCAGTTGCGCCGCGATCTGGCCTTCCGCCAGGCGGTCTTGTGGATGCTGGAGATGTGCTTGGCCGGTGAGTTGGCCGGGGCCGAGCGTCTGAGCCGGTTCGGCATCTACGACGGCATCTATCTGGTCGACCGCAGCCGGACGATTGCCTACATGAGCGGCATCGCGGCCAACCTCTTTCGCTCCTCAGGGCTGGCCGTGGACACCGGCGGCCAGCTTGTTACCGAACTGGAGCATCAGGACGACGTGCTGGTGGAGGCCGTCTTCAACGGCGGCGAATGTCTGGAACGCCGCGACGAAACCGAAGACGGCCGCGTCTGGGTGCGGAAGGCGATCCCGCTGCGCAAGCCGCCCGTCTGGTATCTGGGCCGGCGGCGCATCCCACGGCCCCAGTGGCCGGGCCGCCGGGGAGCCCCCTGGGCCCGGGGCGACCTGGACGCCGTGCTGGTGCTGCTGCATAACGCTACCGACGCCGTCCAGCGCCAGCGCGAGCTAAACGTCAAGTCGGCCATCATCCAAGAGGTCCATCACCGGGTCAAGAACAACCTGCAAACCATCGCCGCCATCCTGCGCATCCAGGCGCGGCGCGTCCAGACCGACGAGGCGCGACAGCAGCTTTCCGACGCGGTCAACCGTATCCTGAGTGTGGCGGTGATCCACGAGTTCTTGAGCGAAGACGAGCACCAGCCCATCAACATCCGCGACCTTTGCCTCCGCATCGCCGACCAGGTGCGGCGCGTGGCGGGCAATCCGGACCAGGAGATCGAGATCGAAGTGCGCGGCCCCAACATCCGGCTGCCCGCGGGCCAGGCCACGCCCACCGCGATGGTGCTCAACGAACTGGTGCTCAACGCGATGGAGCATGGGCTGGCGGGCTATACCCGCGGCCGCATCACCATGGACCTGCGCGACCTGGGCGACAAGGTGGAGATCGCAATCCGCAACAGCGGCGCGGACCTGCCGCCCGACTTCGACGCCCGCCAACTCACCAGCCTGGGCTTGCAGATCGTCCATACGCTGGTGCATGACGACCTCAAGGGCGAGCTGCACATCTCGTCCATCGCCGCGGATGTCACGCGCGACGGGCGGCCCACGCCGGGCGAACCCGCCGAGGAGACCATCGTCCAGGGCACGCAGGCGTTGGTCACTTTTCCGAAACGGTCGCTCAAGGTTGACTAGGCATGGGTTCGCGTGTTTAATGCAGCCACGTGACCGGGACGCGACCGCGTGGCCGACTGTGCGGTTCGCCGTCCCGCGCGCTGATTGACCTTGTACGGTGGGCGACGTCGCCCACCGTATTTTGACCGTTTTTGCGACCGTTCTATTCTGACGGCTTTATTCTGACCGCCCTTTTTTGACCGGTCAATGCTGACTGTTTTGTCAAGAGGGATGAGGAGACAAGGAACGTGGAACGCACGCGAGTGATCATCGCCGACGATGAATCCTTGATCCGCATGGACCTGCGCGAGATGCTCACCAACCTGGGCTATCTAGTGGTGGGCGATGTGGGCGACGGCCGTAGCGCCGTGCATCTGGCGCGGGAGCTGCGCCCGGATATTGTGATTATGGACATTAAAATGCCCGATATGGACGGCATCGAGGCCGCCAAGGTGCTAACCGAAGAACGGGTCGCGCCGGTGCTGCTGCTCAGCGCCTACAGCCAGCAAGACCTGGTGCAGCGGGCGCAAAAGGCCGGCGTCGCCGGCTACTTGGTCAAGCCCTTCCGCGAAAGCGACTTGACCCCGGCCATCGAGGTGGCGCTGGCCCGCTTTAGCGAGTTCCGCGCCATGGAACGCGAGGTGGACACCCTGCAAGACGCCCTGGAAACCCGTAAGGCCGTGGACCGCGCCAAGGGCATCCTCATGGATACTCAGGGCTTGAGCGAGACCGAAGCCTTCCGCAAGATCCAAAAGATGAGCATGAACAATCGCAAGTCCATGCGGACCGTTGCCGACGCCATCATCCTGGCGCATCAGATCAGCGAGCAGTAGGAGCACACTGTGCGCTTATCGATTATCATGCCCGTCTATAACGAACGGGCCACGCTGGAGGAGATCGTCCAGCGCGTGCGCGCCGTCGATCTGACCGTCAATGCCGCCGGCAACAACCCTGTGCTGCCGGGGCCGATCACGTTGGAACGCGAGATCGTCATCGTGGACGACGGCTCCACCGACGGCACGCGCGACATCCTCGACCGCTGGCGCGCCAACCCGGCGCCCGACCTCCAGATCATCTATCACGAGCGCAACAGCGGCAAGGGCGCGGCGCTGCGGACGGGCTTTCAGCACGCCACGGGCGACATCCTGATCATTCAAGACGCCGACCTGGAATATGACCCGCGTGACTATGTGAAATTGCTGGAGCCGCTGTTGGAAGGGCGCTCGCCCGTCATCTACGGCAGCCGCTTTATGGGCGGCCCGCGCGCGGCCATGAGCCTCATGCACACGCTGGGCAATCAGTTCCTCACCATCGTCACCAACCTGCTCTATGGCGTGTCGCTCTCCGACATGGAGACGTGCTACAAGTGCTTTCGCCGCGAGGTGCTCGAGGGTGTGCCGCTGCGCAGTCGCGCCTTTGAGATCGAACCCGAACTGACCGCCAAGCTCCTCAAGCACGGCCACGCCATCTTCGAGGTTCCCATCACCTACAACGGCCGCGGCTTTCACGAAGGCAAGAAGATCGGCTGGCAAGACGGCTTCGCTGCGGTGCGTACGCTCATCCGCTACCGCTTTGTGGACTAGGCGGCTGGCCTCGCCCGCGCCATGTTGCGCTCTTGGTTCCCCGCGGCGACCGCCCGCGACAGCGCATCCTGTCATGCTGAGCATAGCGAAGCATCCCCTTCCGCTCGCCGCCGCGCCGCTGCCGCCTTGACCCAATCCCAGACCGCCCGCTTGACGCTGACCGCGCTCACGCTGGGCGGCTTTGCGCTGCGCCTGGGGCTGCTCGCCGCCTACCCGCTACGCGAAGATGAGGCCATCTATGCGTTTTGGGCGCGGCGCTGGCTGGACGGCGACTATCTCTTTATGCACGTTTGGCCCGA
>CAYJQA010000445.1:0-1230 GCA_964372065.1 uncultured Litorilinea sp. | reverse complement strand
TCTTTCTCTGGCTGCTGGCCGGGCTGTTTGGTCTGGCCGAGGGCGGCGGCCCCGCAGGCGCAACCGCCGCGGTCGGGCGCTGGCTGGGTATCGCGGCGGGCACGCTGACCATCCCGATGACCGGGCTGGCCGCCCGCCGCCTGTGGGACTCACCGCGCGCCGGCGTAGTGGCCGGGCTGCTCGTAGCCCTTAGCCCCTTTGCCGTCAGCTTCAGCCCTACGCTCTACACCGATCCCCTGCTGGTGCTGTGGGGGAGTGCGGCGGTCGCCGCGGCGCTGTGGGCGCGGCCGGGTCTGGCCGGCGCGCTGCTGGGCGCGGCCTGTATGACCAAGCAGCAGGGCGCGCTCTATGCGCCGTTGGTGTTGGCGCTGGCCCTGCTGCCCCTGGACCGGCGCGCCTGGACGCGCTTGGGGCGGGCGCTGCTGGGGCTGGCGCTGGTGACGCTGCCGATCCTCGGGTGGGACAGCCTGCGTTGGACCAGCGCGCCGTCACCCTGGGAGTTGGCCGCGCGCACCTATGCGCCGCTGGCCGTCGCGCCCCCGGCGACCTGGGGGCCGCGACTGGCGGCGTGGGGCGGTCTGCTGTGGTACTTGACCGCATCCTGGCCGGTGTGGGTTCTGCTGGCCGCCGCGGGGACGGCGGCCTTATGGCGCGCCCGCCACGCTGGGCGGTTGGCGCTGGTGCTGGGCTGGGGCGTGGCGTTTGTGGCTGTGCATGGGCTGACGACGGTGCAGGTGTGGGACCGCTATTTGCTGCCGCTGGCCCCGTGGGTGGGCTGGGTCGCCGGCGGGCCCCTCGCCCTCATGCCAACAGAACATTTGTCATTCCGAGCGCAGCGAGGAATCCCTCTGCCACCGTCGCCCGCGCCCCAGAGAGATTCCTCGGCCTATCGGCCTCGGAATGACAGCGTAAGCCGCTGGCTATCCCTCCTCCCCCTCGCCGCGCTGCTACTGCTGCTGACGCCGCCGGCGCTGACCGCCGCGACCGGCGGCTATCCCCTGGGCGGCGACCACGGCGATTATGCCGGGCTGGATGCCGCGCTCGCCTGGCTGGACACGACCCGCGGCCCCTATGTGCTCTATCATCAGCCGTTGGGCTGGCAATATCGCTTCTATTTGTACGACGATCTGCCCCGCGACCTGCCCGGCGACACCGCCGCAAGCCGTGTCGATCTGCGCTGGTTCCCCAGCGCCGTCTATCTGGCGGACAACGCGGCCAAGACGCCCTACC
>CAYJQA010000444.1:0-5162 GCA_964372065.1 uncultured Litorilinea sp. | reverse complement strand
AGATGTCATAGAAAAAGAAGTCCGGCCCAGAGGCATCAGGCAGACAGGGGCGCACAAAATCATCAATCTGCACGTGGTCAAGCTGCGCCACGTCGCGCAGCAGTCGCAGCCGTTCACCTGGTTGCCTTAGGCTTGCGTGCTTGGCCTGCGCGTGCTCGATAGCTTCTGGCGTGAGCTCGTCAATCGCGTAGAGCAACTTGGCGATCAGCCGCACCGCCTCGCCATACCCGGTGTGGCGCACCGCCTCCCACGCCTTCTGCACACCCGCAAAGCGGGCCTGCACATCAGGGTTGCTGCCGTCAAGCAGCACATCGACCGCTTGCTGGCTTGCCCCCGCCACGACGAGGTCAGCAGGCACGTAGTTTTGAAAGAGACTTTGAAGGATGTCCGGCCCCTGTTCAACGTACTCCGTTTCTTTGCGGAGATGCTCATGGGTGTCGACCATGCGCGTCGCTTGAATATGCAAGGCTAGGTCAGTAGACATGGGGAATTCTCCGTGAAACTATGCGGATGATCGCAGGCTGCGCATTGACTATCGACTCTACCTCCGAGTCAATGCCTACATTCGTAGAGTTGGCTTGACATCGGGCTTGCCTCTTTGTCGAGAGTTTGGCCCGGCGCCTGCCCCCGTCAATTATCGCTCACGATTGCCCTGTACCCAACCTCCTATCCTAGCACATTGCCGTGCACCCTCATGGGCAGCAGGAAGCTACACACCGCGAGCGCGGCCCAGGCTGCCGGGTCGGCGCGCAGCGCGGCATAAGCCGCGTTGGTCTGTTCCAACACCTGTTGGCGGTGCAACTCTGTAGGTGCGGTTGAAAACCGCACCTACTTTCTGCTTACGGTTTGGCGCGCGCCTTCTCCCTCTCCACATCACTCGCCCCCTATCCCAACACGTTGCCGCGCATCTCCATGGGCAGCAGGAAGATCCACACCGCGAGGCCGGCCAACGCGACCAGGATCACGGCCCAGGGCAGCGCCTCGCCCGCCGCGGCGCGGCGGGTCGGATGCGCCGGGACCGCGCCCGCCCACACCACGGCCAGCGCCGCGGCCAATCCGCTCGCCACCGCGACCATCTGCACCCCCTGGACCACTGCCAGCGGCAGCGACCATGCGCCCACCGTCCAGTTCGGCGCGCCAAAGACGGGCTGCCCCACCACATTCACCCAGAAGGTCTGGAACGCGGGCACGATGGTCAGCGGGCCGACCAGCAGGTGAAAGAGATAGTGCGCGCTCCACACGCCGAAGCCGAGCGGCACAAAGGCATAGGCGTGGCGCATGACCAGCCGCCACAGCGTGCGCGCCTGCGACCCCGTGGCCCGGTTAATCCACGCCGCGGCCAGGACCAGCGCCAGCGGCGTCAGCAGCGCGCCCACGACAAAGACGATGCCCAGGACCAGCGGCTCGCTGCGTGTGCCAAGCGCCGCGGCCAGCGCGCTTTGGACCGCATAGGCGGGCGGCGTCATGGCAAACGCGTTGACCAGCCCCAAGCACGCGGCAAAGATTGCCAGCAACGCTAAGTCCAGCCGGTTGGGCCAGGCATGGCGGAACAACTCATCGCCCGGCGGGCGCACGCTCAGCGCCACGTTGTCGTGGGGGCAGGCCTTGGCGCAGTCCAGACAGAAGGTGCAATCCAGGTTGGATTGGATGGTGGGCACGAACAATTCCAGTTGGCAGCCCTGTTGGACCAGCGTCCCCGCCGTATCCCAGCGCCCGTTGAGGCAGTCCTTACCCACGCACGTCCGGCAGGTGTCCAGACTGCGCGATGCGATCTGGAGCGGGCTGACCGTGCTGTACAGAAAGTTGAACGTGCCCAGCGGGCAGACGTACTTACAGAAGCTGTCACGCGTGAAGAACGCTTCCAGCAGAAAGGCGACGGCGAAATAGGCCGCGATCACCCAGGCCGTCAGCCAGGGGCTGGCCCACAGGTCGTATAGCTCATAGACAAAGAGCATCGCGACCAGCCCGCCCAGCGCCAGCCACTTGTTACGCAGCGCCCGCGGCCAGCGCCGGGACGGTCGCCCCAGCCAGCGCGCCAGCTTGCGCGGCAGGATGAAGGGACAGCCCGCACAAAAGAGATTGCCCGCCAACAGCAGCGCCACCACGATCAGCCCGCGGTAGTGTACCCACGCCGCCACCGTCGCCATGTTTTGATTCGCCAGGCGGCTCCCCAGCCAGCCGTCCAGCACCATGATCACCGCCACGGCAAAGAGCACGATCTGCACCGCGGTGCGGTTATGCTTCCAGAGCAGCACGCGGCGCAGCCCCGGCGTCGCCAGCAGATCGCGAACAGGCCGTGTGGCGATCATGCCCGGCCCCCCGCCTGGCCCGCGCCGGGGCAGCGGCAAATGGCCCAGGCACTTGTCGTCAGTTTGACGCATCCGCTACTTACGCTCATAATTGATCGTTGTTCTTCCATCATCCGTTCCATCGATTCGACTTGGAAAGGGGCACATAACATGAGCCGCAAAGTTATATTCATCGTCGCCGCGGCTATGTTGACTCTTCTCGGCGCGGCGGGCTGCCAGACCGTTGCCGCACCCACCGGAGACGCCGCCGTCACGTGCAATCGCGCCACCATCACCGAGGTAGACGGCAAGCCCGACTTGGGCGGCTGTATCCTGCGGGTGGCCGTCGAGAATGCCTATCAACCGTTCAACTTTATCGACACGGAATCGGGCAAGGCCATCGGTTACGACTATGACATTTTCCCGATCATCTGCGAGCGCGTCAACTGCCAGGTAGAGTTTATCGAGGCCAGTTGGGACGCCATGGTCGCGGTCATGGGCGGCGAGGGCAGCTTTGAGACCTTCGACGTCGGGGCCGACGGCATCACCATCACCGAAGAACGCGCCGCCAACGTGGACTTCTCCAAGCCCTACATCTCCACCGACCAGGTGTTGCTGGTCCGCATTGACGAAGACCGCTTCACCGAGCCGGAGGAGTTCGCCGCCAATCCCGAATTGTTGATCGGCACGCAGTTGGGGTCCACCAACTACGACGCCGCGGTTGAACTGGTGGGTGAAGACCGGGTCACGGCCTTTGACCAGTTCGGCACGGCGGTGCAGGCCATGATCAACGGCGACGTGGATGCCGTCATGATCGACAACGTGGCCGGCATCGGCTATCAGGGTGTCAACGCCGACAAGGTCAAGCTGACCGGCAAGCCCGTCCGCAGCGAAGCCCTGGGCTTTATCTTCGGCAAGGGCAGCCCGCTGACCGCGCCGATCGACTTTGCCCTGGCCGAGATGGACGCCGACGGCACGTTGGCCGAGCTGTTCGACAAGTGGTTCAAAGTGACCGAAGAATAGCGCCGGACAGTCCGTAGCATCTGCACGAACCGCCGCCGGTAGAGCCGATTGCTCGCCGGCGGCGGCTGTCACGACCGCCGCCTACCGCACACACAGCGAAAGACCATGCCCGCCGACGCCAACCCATCTACCGAAAGGCCTCCCGGCTCCTCGCGCATCCTTGGCGCGTGGGGCGATCTATCGCAATGGCCCTGGTGGCTGCTCGTCGCCGCGGCCGTTGGGATCTACATTGTCTATCTCATCATCATCGACCCGCAGATGAACAAGACCTTCTGGTTTATCTCCGGGCAGTCGCCCGCAGACCTGGCCGGCGGCAATGTTCTGTTCAAGGGCATCGTCGTCACGCTCACGGTGGCGATGGGCGCCTATCTGATGGCCATCCTGATCGGGCTGTTCTTCGGGCTGATGCGGTCGTCGTCGCATCCCTTCTTCTATAACTTCGCCTCGCTTTATGTAGAGTTGACCCGCGGCGTGCCCATGCTGGTACTGCTGCTCTATGTCGCCTTTGCCCTCACCCCGATCGCCATCCAGGGGCTAAACAGCATCGGCATCCCTATCAGCACGCGCGATGTCCCCGGCGAAGTACGCGCCATGATTGCGCTCGCCATCGGCTACGGCGCGTTCTCGGCGGAAATCTTCCGCGCCGGCATCCAGTCGGTGGAATACGGCCAGCATGAGGCCGCGCGCGCCTTGGGGATGGGCTATTTCAAGACCATGTGGCTGGTCGTGCTGCCCCAGGCCATCCGGCGCATCCTGCCCGCGCTGGGCAACGATTTCGTCTCCATGGTCAAGGACTCGTCGCTGGTCGCCATCTTGGGCGTGCAGGACTTGACCCAACTCACGCGCCTCTACTACAGCGGCAACTTCCTCTACATGCAGTCGCTGACCATGTTGGCGTTTATGTACCTGGTGCTGGTCGTCCTGTTGACGCGCTTGGTGCGCGTCATGGAAACCCAACTGCACCGGGCCTACAGTCGCAACTAAACGCCGCGACCGGACCGGTCGCGGCGTACCCAGCAAGTAGCTTTTCCCCGGAGTCGTCCTAACCCGCAGCCAGGGCGTCGCGCACGCGTGCCAGTTTGGCGTAGGCTTCCTGCGCCACGCTCTTGAGGCTGGGGTTGGACGAAACCTGCATCATCACCAGCGGGTCCACGATGGAGACCACGCTGCCGCCCGCCTCCTCATACACAATCACATTGCAGGGCAGGAGCAAGCCGACGGCCGGTTCCGCTTGCAGCGCGCGAAACGCCAAATGCGGATTGCACGCGCCCAGGATCACATACGGGTAGAAATCGGCGTCGATCTTCTGCTTCATGGTCGCCTTGACGTCAATGGTCGTCAACACGCCAAAGCCTTCCGCCTTGAGCGCCGCGGTGGCTTTTTCGATTGCCGCGGCATAGGGCACGTCGAGTTTCACCTGTAGACCATAATCCGTCGCTTGCATCGTCATATCGCCTTCCTTTCGTCACAATGGCCGCCAAGTGCAAAGAGAAGATCGGCGCGGCCTGCGGCCATTGTGCGCCGGAATAGGCTGTCGCGTCAAACCGTCCGCGCCGGGCGCAGACCGGAGAGCGCCACGATAATCACCCCGGCCGTGAGGGCCATGTCGGCAACGTTGAAGATGCCGGTTTGCAGCACGCCGACGCCGACGTGCATAAAGTCAATCACGCGGCCGTCGTTCATCAGCCGGTCGATGAGATTGCCCACACCGCCGCTCAACACCAAGGCCAGCCCCACCAGCACGGGCCAGGAAGTTTCCCGCGCCGAGCGCAGGGTAAAGTACAGGATGCCCGCCAGCATCAGCCCCGCCACAACCGTGAAGATCGCCAACTGCGCGGTCTTCGGCAATCC
>CAYJQA010000443.1:4902-5172 GCA_964372065.1 uncultured Litorilinea sp. | reverse complement strand
GATCGGAGAGTAGCGCTTGGGAGTCGCCCACCCGACGCCGGACGCTCTGGACACGGCACGGCCGCGCCCGGCGTGGCCCGCGTTTGGCCTGCTGCTGCTCAATCTGGCGGCCTATGCGGGTCTGGTCTATCTCCAGGCGACCACGGGGACGCTGCTCGGCCCCTCCACCTGGGCGATGCTGGGCTGGTGCGGCCTGGCGACCGGGGGCTATCTTCTGGCGCTGGGGTGGGCGGAGCGTGGTCTCGCAACGCTTGCCGCCGACGCGCTGGC
>CAYJQA010000443.1:0-4892 GCA_964372065.1 uncultured Litorilinea sp. | reverse complement strand
GCGCGAGCGGCTCGCCGAGCACGTTCAGCGCCTGATCGGCGCGGCGCTCTTTCAGGGCGTGCTGCTGCTCCAGCCGTCCAGCCTCTCCACCGACGTCTTTCGCTATCTGTGGGACGGCCATCTCGCCACCCACGGCGTCAGCCCCTACGCCTATCCCATCGACGCGCCCGCGCTGGACGGCCTGGACACG
The DNA here is from genome assembly GCA_964372065.1 of uncultured Litorilinea sp. Classification (GTDB taxonomy): domain Bacteria; phylum Chloroflexota; class Anaerolineae; order Caldilineales; family Caldilineaceae; genus QEUY01. The sequence goes on along the minus strand of CAYJQA010000443.1, from coordinate 4,702 downwards.
CCCATCCGCGCCCAAGCCGACCACACGTGGATGGCGAGTCCCTATCTGCCCACGGCGCAGGCGCTCTTTGCCGCCACGGCCGCGCTGCTGCCGCTGGAGCCGCGCGCCATGCAGGCGGTCATGGCGCTGATTAACCTGGGCGTGGGGTGGCTGATGCTGCGCCTGCTGGATGTGGCGGGGCTGCCGCGCCGCCGCCTGCTGATCTACCTGTGGCATCCGCTGGTGATCGTGGAGACTGCCCACGGCGCACACCAGGAAGCCTGGCTGACAGGGTGGCTGCTGCTGGCGGTCTGGGCGGCGCTGGCCCCCCGCCGCGGGATGACCTGGCTGTCGCCCGTGGCGCTGGCGTTGGCGACGCTGACCAAGATCGTGCCCGTGATCAGCCTGCCGGTCTTGCTGCCACGCTGGCGCGGCTGGGGTCGCCTGGTCTTTGGCGCGACGACGCTGGCGCTGCTGCTCCCCTTCGGCCTGACCGCGGGCTGGGGACTGACCGGCCCGCTGGACGGTCGCGGGGTCTTTGGCGCGATCCGCATCTACGGGAACCAGTGGAACTATAACAGCGGGCTGTTTCACTGGCTGGCGCAGGGTCTCGCCGACGCCGCCGGGCTGGAGCCGGTCGCGGCGACGCAGCTCGCCAAGCGGCTGGTCGCGCTCGCGCTGATCGCGGTGCTGGCCGCGGTGTGGATGGCGGCGCGGCGGGCGGATACCCCGGCGGCCACGCTGCGGCTGCTGGCCGTGCCGTGGATGGCCTATCTCCTGCTGACCACGACGGTGCATCCGTGGTATCTACTGCCGCTGCTGGCGCTGCTGCCTTTTTGCGCGCCGGGGCCAAGCGAGTCCGCCTGGCGCTGGCTGGACCTGACGCCCTGGCTCTACTTGGCCGCGGCCGTCATGCTCGCCTATCTCACCTATCTGGACCCGGCCAACCTGCGCGAAGTTCCGTGGGTGCGCCGCACCGAGTGGTGGCCCACGCTGGGCTTGCTGCTGGTGGTCGCGCCGGCGCGGCTCACCCTGGCAGCGGCCGGCCGCCGAGGTCGTAGGTCGTGACATCGAGGGCGACCAACCAGTCGAAATCGGTGATGCTCCGCGCGGTCAGGGCGAAGTAGGACGAATTCTTCGTACTCCCGGAGCGCACCGGCAGTGCGGCGAGGGCCGCGGCCGGCAGCCCCTGGCCGCGGTGGGTGGGGATGAACCGCGCCGGCCCCGGCGCGGCGGTCAGGCGGCTCTCCAGTGTGCCCACTTCGGGCCGGCCGATGCCGTTGACCTCCGACACGCCCACAGCCGAGCCGATGACGGCATAGCGCGGCCCGAACCGCGTCTGGAGGTGCGCGCCCGCCGGCCACCAGGTCTGGAGGTCGCCCGCGAACTGCCACTGCGCCGCACCGCGCTGCAAATGGCTGTTGTGGGCGAAGGCGAATACTTTGCCAGGCTCACGCGACACGATGTAGGCCAGATTGTCCGCCATCGACGCGTCGCGCATGCCGAGCAGCGTGGCAACGCTTGCTTTCCCCGCGACCGCGGCGTGATAGTTGAGCAACTGCCGCGCCACCATCGCGTAGTGCAGCGCCTCCGCATAGCGCGCCGCGTCGCTCTTGGCGACTAGTTCAGGACGGCGCACCCACAGCTCGGTAATCAGGTCTTCCGTGGCGATCCGGAGCGCCGTGGCCGCGGGCGATAGCCCAATCGACTGCGTCGGGTCGTACGTCGCCATGGGGTTCTCCCACGGCGCGTCGTCGCCGAGCAGCGGGTCGATGCGGGCGCGCTGCGCCTGGCCCCCGGCGGGGTCCAGCGCGGTGAAGTAAGCGAGCACGAACGCCAGGGCATGGCGCGGGCTATCGCTGCCCATCATTTCGGTCGGGCTATCGAAGCCATAGAACTGGAGTTTGACGGGATGGGCAGGGTCGGCGTTATAGCGCCGCATCCACTCCACCAGTTCCCGATTGGCGGCGAGCGGGCCGAAACCGTGGCTAAAGCCGGCATCTTGCACCGCTGCATACGCATCGCCGCCGCGCCCGGCCACGTACTCGTTCACGACGCGCCCGCGCGGGAAGCTGCTCTCGATGGCGATGGCGCTATAGCCGTGCGCCTCTACCAAACGCTGGAAAAGCCGGTTGCGGAGGGTGAGGAGGTCCGCGCCGCCGTGCAGCGCCTCGCCCAAGCCCAGCAATGCCACTCCGCCACCCAGGGCGGCGACCATCTGGTCGACGGCAGCGTTGAAGGCCGCGGGCGCATCGACCGCAAAGGGAATCGCCGCGTGGGCAATCCAATCCTCAAGTGTTGCGTACGTGGGGTGCGACATGGGGTTACCTGTTCCGGTTTGACCGCCTACTTGCCAACGACCCAAGGGCAGATTCCGCGTTCATGCGAGAACCAAGCCGGTTATCAGTATAGAGAAGTTCCGCGATTCGGCAATCCGCCGTGGCAGGTTTGCCGCTCACCCCGATCATGCGGGCGCGAACGGCGCGCTCGCTTGTCCCGCTCTCTGTCGCCCCGGCGCACCGGAAAGAAGGCGTTGCGTGCGTCAGCGCAGGCGATGTAAAACGTTCAACATTGACATATTCGACGCATCGGCGGTAGAATAACCGCCAGGCGCGTTGCCGTTTGTCAGTGCCCCGACGAACGACAGCGCTTCCCGAAACGAACAACCTCATAGCAACAAAGGAAAAGAGGAGACTTCGCATGAACACGAAGCACTGGATGAGTGTGCTGTTCAGCGTACTAGTTGTGGCCGCACTGATTACCGGGTGCGCCGCGCCGGCTGCCCCTGCCGCGGCCCCGGCGGAACCCGCGGCCGAAGCCACCGCCGCACCGGCGGAAGAGGCCCCGGCCGCAGAAGCGGCGGCCAAGCCCTACATCCCGGTCATCTCCAAGGGCTTCCAACACCAGTTCTGGCAGGCCGTCAAGCTCGGCTCCGAGCAGGCTGCCGCCGAACTCAACGTGGACATCACCTTTGAAGGCCCGGAATCCGAGTCGCAGGTTGACAAGCAGATCGAAATGCTGCAGGCGGCGCTGGCCAAGAAACCGGCCGCCATCTGTCTGGCCGCGCTCGACAGCAAGGCCGTCATCCCGCTGTTGGAAGAAGCCCAGGCCGCCGGTATCCCGGTGATCGGCTTCGACTCCGGCGTGGACAGTGACATTCCCGTCGCCACCGCGGCCACCGACAACATCGCCGCGGCCGGGTTGGCGGCTGACAAGATGGCCGAGTTGATTGGCGGGGAAGGCGAAGTCGCCGTCATCGTCCACGACCAGACCAGCCGCACCGGCATCGACCGCCGCGACGGGTTTGTGAACCGCATGGCCGAGGCCTATCCCAACATCACCATCGTCGACGTGCAGTATGGCGCCGGCGACCATCTCAAGTCCACCGACTTGGCCAAGGCCATCATCCAGGCGCACCCCAACCTCAAGGGCTTCTTCGGCGCCAATGAAGGCTCCATCATCGGCGTGCTGAATGCCGTGACCGAGCTGGGCAAGACCGACTTGGTGGTGATCGGCTATGACTCCGGCAAGCAGCAACTGGACGCTATCCGCAGCGGCCAGGAAGCGGGCGCCATCACCCAGAACCCGGTTGGCATCGGCTACAAGTGCGTCGAGGCGGCGGTCAAGGCCATCAACGGCGAGGCGGTCGAGAAGATCATCGACACCGGCTTCTTCTGGTATGATGCCACCAATATCGACTCGGACGAGATCAAGCCGCTGCTGTACGAATAGGCCGCGGTGGTAAGTTAGTCATGCGAGGGGAGACACGGCGCAGCGTGTCTCCCCTTTGACCATTGGCCGGCCTGCGCGCCGGGCGGCGGAGGCGCTCCCCATCCAGCTATGACCGATGCATTAGTGTTAATGGAGGGCATTGACAAAACCTTTCCCGGTGTCCATGCCCTCGACCATTGCCGGTTTGACGTGAACGCCGGCGAAGTCCACGCCCTGGTTGGCGAAAACGGCGCGGGCAAATCCACGCTGATGAAAGTGCTCACCGGCATCTATCACAGAGACGCCGGGCGCATATTGGTGCAGGGCCGCGAAGTCCGCATCAACGGACCGAAAGACGCCCAAGCGCTGGGGATCAGCATGATCCACCAGGAGTTAAACCTGGCCCCGCATTTGACCGTGGCGCAAAATGTCTTTTTGGGCCGCGAGCCGCGCGGCCGGCCGCGCTTCGTCTTGGATGAACCGGCCATCAATCGCGCCGCCCAAGAACTATTTGACATGATGCACCTGCGCATCAACCCGCGCACCCAGGTCTCCGATCTGACCGTCGCCAAACAGCAGATGGTCGAGATCGCCAAGGCGCTCTCCTTTAACGCGCAAGTGCTGATCATGGATGAGCCGACCGCCGCGCTCACCGAATCGGAGATCGAAGAACTTTTCGCCATCATCCGCCGCATGCGCGCCCAGGGCGTGGGCATTGTCTACATCTCGCACCGGCTGGAGGAGCTAAAGCAGATCGCCGACCGGGTAACGGTCATGCGCGACGGGCGTTATATTGACACGGTGCAGACCGCCGACGCCACGATCGACCAGATCATCAGCATGATGGTGGGGCGTACTCTCTATGAGAGCGCGCCCGAAGTGCCCGCAGACGGCTCGCCGGAAGTCGTGCTGGAAGTCCGCAACCTCAATCGGGACAAGGCGCTCAAAGACATCAGCTTTAGCCTCAAACGCGGTGAAATCCTGGGCTTCGCCGGGCTGATGGGCGCGGGAC
>CAYJQA010000442.1:0-5177 GCA_964372065.1 uncultured Litorilinea sp. | reverse complement strand
CCCATGCGGTTTATGGCAGCCGAGTTGATGGCGCAGCGCCCCCCAGCCGGGATCATGCGGGTCTTGGCGGAGGAAGAGGCCCAGCGTCAGCGCAGCTTCGCCGCGGCCAACCGCAACGACCCTTGCCCCTGCGGCAGCGGGCGCAAGTATAAGCATTGCCACGGTCGCGCCGCGCTCGCCCGAGCGTAACCGCCTGAGTATCCTTCACTGACCACACACAAGAGGCGCAACAATGAGAGTCATCCAAGTGGGGATGGGCGGCATGGGCAACGCCTGGTTGCGGGCTGTCCAAGCATCGCCTGTGGTCGAGTACGCCGGATTCGTCGAGGTGAGTCCCGAAATGGCCGCGACCCAGGTCGCCAAGTATGGGCTGGACGGGAGCAAGGTCTTCCGGACGCTGGGCGAGGCGCTGGCCGCGGTAGACGCCGACGGTGTGATCAACGTCACGCCGCCCCAGTTTCACTTGGACGTGTCGCTGGCCGCGCTGGACGCCGGGCTCCCCGTGTTGTCCGAGAAGCCGCTGGCCGACACGCGCGAAGCTGCGCTGGCGATTGTGGAGCGGGCCAACGCCACAGGCGTGCTGCACATGGTGGCGCAGAACCGCCGCTATATGGTCGGCCCGCAGACGCTCAAACATGCGCTGATGACCGCGGGGATGGGCGCGATCGGCTCGGTCTCCGTAGAGTTCTTCCGCGGGCCGCACTTTGGCGGCTTCCGCGAGGAGATGGCCTATCCGCTGATCATCGATATGTCGATTCACCACTTCGACCTCATGCGGTTCCTCCTGGACAGTGATGCGGTGAGCGTCTTCGGACGCAGTTGGAACCCACCCTGGAGTTGGTACAAGGGCGACGCGTCGGCGTCCGTGATCCTGGAGTTTGCGGGCGGCAAGTTTGTGGATTACGCCGCCTCCTGGTGTTCACAGGCGCGCGACCAGAGTTGGAACGCGCAATGGCGCTTTGAGTGCGCCAACGGCGTGGTTATCATGCAAGACGAGGAAGTCTTTACACAGAAGACGGGCGAAGACGCGGTCGAAGTGACGCCGGTGGCGATGCCGCTAGACGGGCAGAACTATTTGCTGCAGGAGTTCTTCGAGGCCGTCGAGGCCGGCACGCCGCCGGTGACAACCTGCCAGGACAACATCAAGTCACTGGGCATCGTCTTTGATGTGGTAAGATCGTTTGAGACCGGGCAGATGGTCAAGAGTACCGTCTGACTCGGTTCGCCGCCGCGGCGACACGCTACCCCAAATACCCGATCGCACCCTTGCACGCAAAGGAGAATTGTCATGCCAAGACCCGTAACCCTGTTTACCGGCCAATGGGCAGACTTGCCGTTGGCTACGTTGGCCGCAAAGGTCAGCGCGTGGGGCTTTGACGGCCTGGAACTGGCCTGTTGGGGCGACCATTTTGAGGTGGACAAGGCGCTGGAAAGCGACGGCTATGTGCGCGCCAAGCGCGATCTGCTGGAGCAACACGGCCTGAAGTGCTGGGCGATCTCCAACCACCTGGTCGGCCAGTGCGTCTGCGACCCCATCGACAACCGGCACCAGGCGATCCTGCCGCCGCGACTGTGGGGCGACGGCGACCCGGAAGGCGTGCGCCGGCGCGCGGCGGAGGAGATGAAAAACACGGCGCGGGCGGCCAAACTCTTTGGCGTCGACCGGGTTAACGGCTTCACGGGCAGCAGCGTTTGGGCGAAGCTGTATTTCTTCCCGCCCACGAGCCAGGCTGACATCGACGCGGGCTACCGGGACTTTGCCGACCGCTGGCTGCCCATCCTGGATGTGTGCCGGGAGAACGGCGTCAAGTTCGGGCTGGAAGTCCACCCCACCGAGATCGCGTATGACATCATCACCATGGAGCGCGCGCTCAAGGCGGTCGACTATCACCCGGCGTTTGGCGCTAACTTCGACCCCAGCCACCTGATCCACCAGTTTGTGGACCCGGCGGAGTTCCTCGCCGCCTTCCCCGACCGCATCTTTCACGCGCACGTCAAGGATTCGCGGGTGCGGCTGACCGGGCGCAACAGCATCCTGTCGTCGCATCTGGACTTTGGCGACCCGCGGCGTGGGTGGGACTTCGTTTCGCCGGGGCATGGCGATGTCAAGTGGGACCCCATTATCCGCTGGCTCAACCGCATCGGCTATCAGGGGCCGTTGAGCATCGAATGGGAAGACTCCGGGATGGATCGCGAGTTCGGCGCGCGCGAGGCGTTGGGCGTGGTGCGCGCGGCCGACTATGCGCCGTCGTCGGTGGCGTTTGACGCTGCGTTTGCCAAAGAGTAAGTTCACGCGTACCAGCCGGAGGAGCATAAACGATGAGCGAAGGTTCGGGCTTCACATCTATGGCCGATGCCCGCGCGACGGGTGCAGTGCCTGAGATCGGCGTGGGCATGTTGGGCTACGCCTTTATGGGCAAGGCGCACAGCAATGCCTTTATCAAGCTGCCCTACATGATGTATCCGCCCCCGGCCGTGCCCAAGATGGTGGGCGTGGCGGGGCGCAACAAGGAAGCCGTGGAGGCGGCGGCGCGGCGCTTTGGCTATGCCCACGCCTACACCGACTGGCGCGACATGCTTGCCAACGACGCGATTCAGCTCTTTGACAACGGCGGCCCCAACGACGCGCACGCCGAGCCGAGCATCGCCGCGGCGCAGGCGGGCAAGCATGTGCTGTGTGAGAAGCCGCTGGGCCGCAACGCCGAAGAGTCCAAGCGCATGTGGGATGCGGTGGTGAAGGCGGGCGTCAAGCACATGGCGGCGTTCAACTACCGTTTTGTGCCGGCCATCCGCCAGATCCGCCTGCTGCTGGATTCGGGCGCGCTGGGCAAGGTCTATCACTTCCGCGCCGTCTATCTCCAAGAATGGATCATGCCGCATTACAACACGCCGTTGATCTGGCGGCTGCAGAAGGCGACCGCGGGCAGCGGCGCGCTGGGCGATCTGGGCGCGCATATCATCGACCTGGGCCGCTATCTGGTGGGCGAGGTGGACAGCGTGAGCGCGATGACGCGCACGTTCATCACCGAACGGCCCAAGTTGGACGGGTCGGGCATGGGCAAGGTAGACGTGGACGACGCCTTTGCCGCTGTGATGTCGTTCCAGAACGGCGCGCTGGGCACGGTGGAGGCGAGCCGCTTCGCCGCCGGGCGCAAGAACGGCAACAATCTGGAGATCAACTGCGAGAAGGGCAGCATCCGCTTCAACTTGGAGCGGATGAACGAGCTGGAGGTCTTCTGGATTGACGACGAGCCGAAGGAGACGCGCGGCTTCCATAACGTGCTGGTCTCCGAGCCGTATCATCCCTGGTGGGAGAACTGGTGGCCGCAGGGCCACATGATCGGCTGGGAACACACCTTTGTCCATGAGATTGCCCATCTGCTGGACTGCATCGTCAACGACAAGCCGGTGGCGCCCATCGGCGCGGACTTCGAGGACGGCTATCGCAACTCGGTGATTTGCGACGCTATCTTGGAGTCGGCGGCGACCAAACGCCAAGTAGACTGCAAATACTGAGGGCGAGCGGGGTGGGGCGCGGCGATGGCTGCGCTCCACCCCGCCGCATTGCTATGCCAAACAAATTGACTTGGTCGCGCCATGTGGTCCTCACGTGGCTGGCGCTCGCCGTCATGCTCATGGCGGCGGGTTGTGCGCGCGTGGTCGCGCCGGCGAGCGTGTCCCCTGTCGCGACGGCGACGGTCGCCGCGCCGGTAGCGCCGGAGCTAGGCAACGTAGATCCGCGCCACATCCTGGCGGAGTTGAGTCCGGTCGAACGGCTCGACGCCGCTGCGGCGGAACTGGCCGCCGCGTTGGGCGTTGCCCCTGACCTGGTGCGGGCGCGCCATATCCCCGGTGGGTGCACGCTGTGTACTGACGCCGAGACCGGGGGCAACAGCGACCCCATCGGCCTGGACGTGGCCGCGGTCGCGGCGGTGGCGCAGCCCGGCGACCTGATCCACCTCTTTGTGGGCCGCTTCGTCTGCGTATTTCGCGATGACGGCGCGGTCTTCACGCCGAAGAGCTGTCATGTAACGTCGTTCTAGACGCATGGGCAAGGAGGCCCCCTGATGAAAGTCGGCGTATTTGCGGTGATGTTCGGCGCGCTGAAGTTTGAGGCGGCGCTGGACTATATCAAGTCGGTCGGGGTGGAGGCGGTGGAGATCGGCTGCGGCGGCTATGTGGGCGACGCCCACTGCAAGCCCGTCGAGCTACTGCGGGACGCCGACGCGTCGGCCAAGTTCGTCAAGGCGGTGACCGACCGCGGCTTGACCATCAGCGCGCTGAGCGCCCATGCCAATCCGGTGCATCCTGACCCCGCCGTCGGCCAGGCGCACCGCGACTATGTGACCAACGCAATCCTGATGGCGGAGAAGATCGGCGTCGATACGGTCGTGACTTTTTCGGGCTGTCCCGGCGGCGGGCCGGACGACAAGACGCCCAACTGGGTGACGTGCCCGTGGCCTAACGACTTCTCGCGGACGGTGGAATGGCAGTGGTCCGAAGTACTGCTGCCCTATTGGGAAAAGACGGCCAAGTTTGCCGCGGAGCATGGGGTGCGCGTGGCCGTGGAGATGCACCCCGGTTTCTGCGTCTATAACGTGGGCACACTGCTGCGGCTGCGCGAGGCGGTCGGTCCGACCATCGGCGCTAACTTCGACCCCAGCCACCTGTTCTGGCAGGGGGTCAACTTGGGCTATGCCATTCGCGCCCTGGGTGACGCCATCTATCATTTCCATGCCAAAGACACGCGCATCGACCCGGTCAACGCCAACGTCAACGGCGTGCTGGACACCATACCCTATCGGGAGCAGACCAAGCGCAGTTGGAACTTCCGCACGGTCGGCTACGGGCACGGCGAGGACACATGGCGCGAGGTGGTGAGCAATCTGCGCCTGGTCGGGTATGACGGCGCGCTCTCCATCGAACATGAAGATGGTCTGATGGAGAGTCGCGAGGGTTTTGAGAAGGCCGTCAGCTTCTTGCGCGCACTGGTGATCAAAGCATTGCCGGACCGCACCTTCTGAGCGCAGCCGGGTTAGCCGTGGTCGAGCGCGGCCAGCGCGCTTTCGATGACGTTGTGCGACTCTAGGCTAGGCAGCTTGAGATAGTGGGCCGCGGCCTGCAGGACCGCTTCCTGGGGCAGCAGGCCGATCAGTTCGGTGCGGTCTACCTCAGCG
>CAYJQA010000441.1:0-5183 GCA_964372065.1 uncultured Litorilinea sp. | reverse complement strand
GCTATGAAGCGCGCAGTTCGCGCATGACTTAGGTTGCCGCTTTGCGCGTTCGGCCGCGACTCGTGCGGTTGGAAAACCGCACCTACGATCCGCGTGTCCTTGAAAGTGAAGCGAGGAATCTCTCTGGCGGGCACTTGCGCCTCAGAGAGATTCCTCGGCCTGCGGCCTCGGAATGACAGGGGCGCACCATTCGAGTTTCTTTGCTGATTCGCATAGGATGAACGAATGATCGACAAGCAGCGCATTGCCACGAGCGAGTTCCGGGCGGAAGGTCTCTTTCGCCAGCCGTGGCTGTTGGGTGGGGCCGCGGCCGTGGTGATGGCGCTGGTCTTTGCCCTGGGGGCCATCGTGGGATATGGCCTGGGGCTGACGGCGCCGAGCGCGGCCTATGCCCAGTCGGCGCCGCCGGCGGCGACCGCGCCCACGGCGACCCCGGCCGCGGATCCACGCGCCGACCTGGACACCGAGATGGACATTTTCTGGGAGGCGATAGACCATCTCTATGCGACGTATTACGGCACGCTGCCCGCCGGTCGCGAGGCGGCCTATGCCGCGATCCGGGGTGTAGTGGCGTTGGTCGATGACCCGCACACAAGCTTTCTCGACCCTGAAGAGGCCGAGTTCTTCCAGCAGTCCATCGACGGGGCGTTTGAGGGGATCGGCGCGCGGGTCGCCTGGGACGAGGAACGGGATACCCTGGCTATCGTCGAGCCGTACGAGAATCAGCCGGCCTGGAACGCGGGGCTGCGCCGCGGCGATCTGGTATTAGCCGTGGACGGCGAAAGCATCATCGGGACCAGCGAGGTGGAGGCCATCGAGCGTGTCCGCGGGCCGAAGGGTACGCAGGTCACGCTGACGATTGAGCGCCCGGCGACCGCGGAGACGTTCGACGTCACCATCACGCGGGCGCGCATCGAACTGCCGACGATCGTCACCGAGACGTTGGGCGTAGACGCCAATATCGCGTATGTGCGGCTGAATACCTTCAACGATGTGGCCGGTTCGCTGGTACGCGAGGCGGTGCGCGACGGCATCCGTCGCGACGCCCAGGCCATTGTGCTGGACCTACGCGACAACAGCGGCGGGCTGGTGCGTGAGGCCATCAAGGTCGCCAATGTCTTTGTGGAAGACGAAACCGTGCTGATCGAGCGTGAGCGCGACGGCGAACCTGTCGAATACGACACCACGGGCCGCGCGGTCACGACCGAACTGCCGCTGGTGGTGTTGGTGAACGAGGGCAGCGCGAGCTCCAGCGAGATTGTGGCGGGCGCGCTGCAAGACCTGGGCCGCGGGACGCTGATGGGGACGACGACGTTCGGCAAGGGCAGTGTGCAATTGGGCGAGGAACTGCGCGACGGGTCGGTGATGCGGGTGACGGTGGCGCGCTGGTTCACGCCCAACGACCGCACCATCGAGGGCGTGGGGCTGACGCCCGATGTGGTCGTCGACATCACGGAGGAGCAGCGCGCCGCCGAGGAAGACCCGCAACTGGACGCCGCGATTGCCCATCTGGAAGCCGCGATCGCGGGCGGGGACTAGACCGCGCGCACCAATAGAGCGAAGAATAGAGTAATCACCCTTCATGGCGAAGAACAAAGAGAAGACGACGATGCCGGTGGGGCCGCGCACAGTGGCGACCAACCGCAAGGCGCGTCATGAGTATTTCATCGAAGAGACATTTGAAGCCGGGGTGGCGCTGACCGGGACGGAGATCAAGTCGATCCGCATGGGGCGGCTGAATATCCAGGACGGTTTTGTGCTGGTGCGCGACGGCGAAGCCATGCTCATGGGCGTACACATTTCGCCCTATGAGCTGGGCAACCGCTACAACCATGACGAAACGCGGCCGCGCAAGCTCCTACTGCACAAGAAGCAGATCCGCTATCTGCACGCACAGGCCACCCTGCGCAACTGGACGATTGTCCCGCTGAAGGTGTACATCAACGACAAGGGGCGGGCGAAGATCGAGATCGGGCTGGCGCGCGGCAAGCAACTGCACGACAAGCGCGACACCATCGCCAAGCGCGAGAGTGACCGCGAACTCCGCCGTGTTAGTAAGTATGACTATTGACGCGTATGGCGACTGAGGGGCGGCGCACGCGCGGGTCTGTGGTAGACATGGTGCGGGCCGCGCCGGTGGCGACGCCGGCGCTCCTCACGACGCCGCACGGCGACTTGGCGCTGCCTGCGTTCCTGCCCGACGCGACCATCGGCGTGATACGCGCCGTGGATTCGGTGGACGCGCTCCAGGCGGGGGTGCAGGCGGTGGTGATGAACACCTTTCACCTCATGCAGCGTCCCGGCTCGTCCACCGTGCAAGCGTTGGGCGGGCTGCACCGCATGGCCGCCTGGCCCAAACCCATTGTGACCGATTCGGGCGGGTTCCAGGCGTATTCGCTGATCCGGCAGAACGCCAAGTTTGGCGCGCTGACGGATAACGGCATCCTCTTTCGCCCCGAAGGCAGCGACCGCAAGCTCCAACTCACGCCGGAGAAATGCATCCAACTCCAGTTGGCCTATGGCGCGGACGTGGTCATGTGTCTGGACGACTGCACGCACGTGGACGATGCGCCCGACCAGCAGGAATTGTCGGTGCAGCGCACGGTCGCGTGGGCGCGGCGCTGTCGCACCGAGTTCGACGCGTTGCTGGCGCGGCGGCGCGATGGTCCGCGGCCGCTGCTCTTTGGCGTGGTGCAAGGGGGCGGCGTGCCGGAACTACGACAGGCGTGCGCGGCGGCGCTCCTGGAGATCGGCTTCGACGGTTACGGCTATGGCGGCTGGCCGCTGGACGGGCAGGGCAATCTGCTGGAGGAGATGCTGGCCTTTACGCGCGCGTTGATCCCGGCGGAGTATCCGATGCACGCGCTGGGCGTGGGCCATCCGGCCAACGTGGCGGCGTGCGCGGCGCTGGGCTACGGCATCTTTGACTCGGCGCTGCCCACGCGCGACGCCCGGCAGGGCCGTCTCTACCGCTTTGCCCACGCCACGCCGCAGCCGCAAGCGGGCGGCGACGGGTGGTTCGGCTTTGTCTATCTCCAAGACGACAAGCATATCAAAGACCGGCGACCGGTGGACGACGGCTGCGACTGTCTGACGTGCCGCCACTACAGCCGGGGCTATCTGCACCATCTCTACAAGAGCGGCGATGTCGCCTTTCAGCGGTTGGCGACGATCCACAACCTGCGCTTTATGGCGCGACTGATGGCGGCGCTGCAAGGGGCGCAGGATGACGTCGAGTGACCTGGCGCGGGTGGTACAGTCCGTGCAGACCGCGGTCAAGTATGCGGCGGTGGACCCCACGCTGATCGCGGCGGTGGCCCAGGATGAACTGGCCAAGGGGCGCAGCGTCAAGGAAGCGGTCAAGGCGACCAAGAGCAAGCTGCATCAGGTCACCGGGGCGTACTTGCCCGACCGGCCCGCCTATGACGCGTGGCTGGCGCAACTGGGGGCCGCTCAGGGCCACGGGGACCTCAAGACCGCGTGCCGCGCCGTGATGGGCCACCACGCATCGACGCGCGAACGGCTGCCCGTGCTCGACCGGTTCTATGTCACAGTGTTGGGCGACCTGGGGCCGCTGACCGGCGTCTTGGACCTGGCGTGCGGGCTGAACCCGCTGGCGCTGCCGTGGCTGGACCTCGCGCCCGGCGCGGTCTACGCGGCGTGCGATATTGACCACAAGCAGATGGATTTTCTCAACCGATTCTTTGCGCTGGCCTATCCGGCGGGCGCGGCGCAGGTGTGCAATCTGCTGGCGGGCGCGCCGCGCCGGCGCGCCCAGGTTGCGCTGCTGCTCAAGACCATCCCGTGCCTGGAACAACTGGACAAGGGCATCGGCTCGCGGCTGCTGGCGCAGATCGACGCACCGGTCGTCGTCGTGTCGTATCCGGCGGCGAGTCTTGGGGGACGGCGCAAGGGCATGGTCGAAAGCTATGGCGCGGGCTTTACGGCCCTGGTCGAGGGGCAGCCGTGGCGCGTCACCCGTTTTGAGTTCCCCACCGAACTGGTCTTTCGGATCGACCGCTAGGTGGTCCGTCAGGGCAGGACAACCGTCGTGGGCTGACCGCCGGCCTGGGCCGAGGCCAGGATTGCTTCCATGACGGCGAGATCGGCGAGCGCCGCTTGCGGCGTGTTGAGATGGCGCGCGCCGGTCTGGACGCTCTCGGCAAAGGCCAGTAACTCCTTTTCCACCCCGTCGAAGCCCGCACACTCGATCCGTTCCGTCTTGCCGTCGCGCGTGATCTCCAACTCGCGGCGCTGCACGCGCAGGCTGCCGCGGTCGCCCGCAATGTGCAACTGGGGCGGCCAGGGCGCGCCCGTCGCATAGGTCGCTACATAGGTTCCCAGACAGCCGTTGGCGAAGCGCAACGTGGCGGCGACGGTGTCCAGCGGCGGCAAGTCGGCGTGCACCTGGCGCGCGGTGGCGGTGACTTCGGCGATCTCGCCCAGGATTAGGCGCAGCGTGGCGATGTGGTGGATGCCGCCGTCCATCAGGAATCCGCCGGGGAATGAACTATTGCGCCGCCAGAGAGTATGATAGTATTTGCTTTGACTTGTGATGGGCGAGTAAACGGCCCAGTGGCAGGTCAGCGGCGTCCCGATGGCCCCGTCCTGCACCAGTTCGGCGGCAACCTGGAAGGCCGCTTCATAGCGCCAGTTTTCGCCCACCATCCAGACAGTCTGCGGATGGTGGGCGTAGTCTGCCAGGAGCAGCCGGGCCGTCGCCGTGGCGGGGGCGATGGGCTTTTCGCTGATGACGTGCTTGCCGGAGGCTAGGCCGCGGCGGATGGCGTCCGGCGCGACGGCGATGGGCAGGAGGATGTCCACGGCGTCCAGGTCCGGCTGGGTCAAGAGCGGGTCCAGGTCCGTGAAGATGGTCACGGGGTAGGGAATGGCCTGGGCAAGCGTCGCGGCGGTGGCCTGGGTGCGGCTGTAGACGGCGGCGATGTGGAAGCGGTCCGGATGGCGCAAGAGCGAAGGCACGTGCGCGTCGCGCGCAAAGACACCGGCCCCAACCAGGGCGATGCGTAGCGATGACTGGGACATGACAAATTCTCCTGGGTAGGCGCGGGTGGCGGTCTGGATTGACTATGCCATCGATTGGGCGGCTCAGGCAAGTGGCTTAGGATGCTGCAATGCTGGATGGCGTGTGGATGGCGTTGAACAAGCGGGTGCAGTTCGACCGG
>CAYJQA010000440.1:0-5187 GCA_964372065.1 uncultured Litorilinea sp. | reverse complement strand
CAATATGCCCGCGCAGCGTCCAGCCCTGGACGCCGCCCTTGTCCTCGGACAGCCCGCCCTGGCCGCGGCAGTCCATGGCCGCCACCGTGTAGCCTTGCGCCACGTAGCCCAGTTTGTCGGTCCAGTCGCCCGCGTTGCCCGAATAGCCGTGAAACATGAGCACGGCCGGATGCGGCGCGGCGGCCTGCTTGGGCCGCAGCAGTTTGGCGTGAATGCGCGCGCCGCCCACGCCGGTATAGTACAGATGGAAGCAGTCGGCGAACGACGTCTGGAACTCTGCCGGGACCAGTTCCGGGGCCGGATCGATCGCGTGCATCTCGGCCAGGCTGTTGTCCCAATAATCGTCAAAGTCCACCGGGCGCGGATTGGTCCCCTGATAGGTAAGCAGTTGCTCATAGGGCATATCAAACGAAAGTGGCATCGCGGTCTCCTAGACTATAGCTGGATGGTGACAGGATAACGAGAGGCCGGCTGCCGGCGCGGCGGCGCTAATCTGCCGCCGGCGCTGCGGCCCCATCCGTGAAATACGGTTTGAGCGCGGTCGTCGCCGCGCCGACGCTGGGCGCACGCCCGGAAACATAGGTCGCCAAGACCAACAGCCCAAGCAGCGTGTCTTCGCTGGCGGGGCACATCCGCATGGGCAGCCCGAACTGCGCCAGGATTTCTTCGCGCAGCGGCGCAAAGCGTTGGGCCAGCCCACCGGAAAAGACGAGCCGTCGCCACGGCTGCACGGGGGCCAGCCGCCCCGCGCAGTTCCGGTAGTTAATGGCCATGGACCGAAACGCGGCGCGAAACACATGGCCCACGGTCATATTCTCCTCGGTCAAGTTCGCCAGATGACCGTATTCGCCCACGGGACTGTCAAAGAAGGCGATGTCCGCGACCAGGTCGGTGGACGGCGTGGCCGCGACCGCCGCCGCGATGGTCGCCCACGGATCGACCGGGGGCCGCCCTTCGGCCACGGCCAGTTCGCTCAGCAGCTTGACGAGCGCGCTGAGCGCCCGACCCGCGGGGATCCGCACGATGGTCTGCAAGAAGCGCCCGTCAAAGAACGGTCGCACCTCATAGTCGCCCACCGTGAACGCGGGCGTGATCACGCCCACCTGCGACCCCGTGGAGATGTTGAGTGACAGCTCATCCGGCTCCAGGAGCGCGCCGGTCACCGCGGCCTGATGGTCGCCCACCGGCGGGTAACAGGGCACATCACGCCCGCCCACACGCAGCGTATAGGCAGGCGCAGCCACCGGCGCAAGCGACGGCCAGGTCAGGCCGTCCACCCCCAGCGCCGCCAGCACGCCTCCATGCCACGCGCCGCGCGCCAGGTCCAGCGTCCCCATGGACGCGGCCATCGTTGCCTCGATAACCGGCGGTCGACCGGATAACACACTCAGCACGTAGTCGGGTAGGGAAACGGGTATGGCGTTCGCGGGCAGTTCGCCGCGGCTCGCCCACAAGCCCAACACAAACAGCGGCATGCTCGGCTTCAGCCCGTTGCCCAAGTCCGCGATCTGGCCGGGGGTCAGCCGCTCGATCAGCGTATCGTAATAGGTGCGCGAGGATCCTGGAAGCGGTTCGATGGCGCGCTGATCCAGCCATGTAATCGCCGGGGACAGGGCGCGCCCCTGGCGGTCGGCCAGCACCAGGCCGTGCATCTGGCTGCACACCACCACACCGGCCGCGTCGGGCGCGGCGTCAGCCAGGCGCGCCAGCAGCCGCCGCGTGGCGTCGATGACGGCCTCGACCGGAACCTCCACGTGCAGCGGCGGCAGACCGGGCCGCGGTGCGGGGAACGGCTCGCGCCACACATGGCCGATGCTCGGCGCGTCCAGGTCCACCACGGCCCCTTTGAGAAACGACGTGCCCAGGTCCAGCGCCAAGTATCGCACGGCTCGCTACTCCTCAGTGTGCGGCCGCCCACCCGCGGCCATCATCGCGGCGAAGACGGCGCAGTCCAGCAGCGTGCAGACCAAGATGGTGGTCATCGTGACGTGCGGGCCATACGCGTCAAAGAGTTGGCCGATCAGCCACGGGATAGACATGGACCCTGTGCTGGCCCCGACAAAGAACCAGCCGGTCACCGCGCCGGTGACACGCATGCGGCGTCCCGCCCAGGTGATCACGGTGGGGAAGATGGAGGCCATGAAAAGTCCCGCCCCGGCCGCGCCGGCCCACACCGTCCACGGCGCGCCTGCGCCCAGGGCCATCAACGCAACACTGGCGACGACGCCTGCCAGGTCCGCGACCAGGATGGTGCGGGGCCGCAGCCGCGCGGCAATGGGAATCGAGGCCAGTCTACCGATGGTCAGCGCCGCCCAGAAGACCGAGGTAAGCAGCGCGGCGCTGGTCTCAGTTGCCAGCCCCAACTCCACGGCATAGGTGTATAGCCAGCCGCCGACGCCGACTTCTGCCCCCACATACAGGAACATGAAGAGCGCGACCAGTCCGACCAGACGCAGATTGATTGGCTCGGGCGCGGCCTGCTGCTCGGCATGCTCTGCCACAGGGCTGCGTAGCCGGAACAGCGCCAGCGCGACCGGAATTGCATAGAGCCCTAACAACCAGTAGGCCCAGCGGATACCGCCGGTCGCGGCCAAGGCCCAGGCCACCACCAGCGGCGTGATGAACGCACCCAGCCCAAAGAAAAAGTGTAGCGCGTTCATGTAGGGGCCGACCTTGGCCCGGTGCAGCCACACCAGGAGCGTGTTGCCGCCCACGTCCAGCGTGCCTTCGGCGACGCCAATCATCAGCAGCACCACCGTCAGCGGCCACAGGTTGGGCAGCAGCGGCGTGGCGAACATTCCCGCCGCCATCACCATCAGGGCCACGCCAAACACCGGATTGCCCGCCGCGCGGTCATAGACCCGCCCGCCGACCAGCGAGCCGATCAGGTAGCCAGTGGCCCGCGCCGTGAACAAGAACGAGATCTCGCGCAGCGCGGTGTGCGTTTGTTCGGCCAGCGCGGGCAGGGTCGGTCCCAGCGATGCGGAGATCAGCCCCAGCCCGACAAAGGCCGCGTAGTAGGCGGCGGTGGTTGCGAGTTTGCGCGTGGCGTCGCCTTGCGTATCCAGCGGACTGGCGTGGGTGGTCACTGTGGCTACCGGTCTAGGGTGCTAATAAGGCAGCGGCGGATATTGCGGTACGAGGGTCGGCGGCAGTGGGCGCGGCCCCGACGGACGCCAGGGCGCGCGTTCCGCCGCCGTATAGGTGACGTCCAGGTGGGGCGTCTCCAGGCGCACCTGGCCCTGGAAGCGCGAATCCAGACACGCCTCCAGCGCGCCGGAGGTGAGGAGCGTGCGCTCCACCGGATAGGAGGCTTTCCCGGTCACGAACATTTCTTCGGCGTTCAAGCCAAGATAGCTGAAGTGGCCGTGCGGTTGGTCGGTCGCCAGATAGAAGTATGTCGACAAAAGCTCACCGCTCGCCGTCTCCGCCGCATACGCAAACTGCTCGATATAGTCCGTGAGCATGAGCGCATAGCCCACAAAACCGTCGCGGTATTCTAGCTTGAACAGCGCGGGCAGCGGCGTGTTGGCGCGCATCCCGCCTTCCGGCATGTTGGGGATGCGCGCCAGCGCGGCCTCAGCCAGATGCACGGGCCATTCGCCCGCGTCCGCCGCGCGCCACACGCTGTCGCCCTCGAGACAGGTCACGGCCGCGATGCCGGTCTCGCCGCCGGCGCGGCGCTCGACCATGCATTGCAGCGTTTCCAGCGCGTGAAAGCCGTAGACATCCAGCCCGGAATAGCTCACGGCCAGCGCGCTGCGCAGCGGCGTGCCCAGGGGATGCTCCAGCCACGGGTCGCGCCAGCAGGTGACCAGCGACGAACCGGCCATCAACGGCGCGCCCAGCGCCTTGGCGCGGTCCACCATCCACTTGGCGTCGTGCCAGTTATACGACAAATGCTTGTCGCTAAAAACGGGGACGGCGCGCTTGCTGGTCGCCATCACCCCGCAGATTTGCTCCATGAAGGGCTTGCGCGGGTAGAGGTGCTGGCCCTTTTCATTCCACGCATACTCGCCATGCTCGCCGATCAACAGCACGCCGTCCACGGCCAGCTCGTCGCCCCCCAACGTCAACGCATCCTTGATGCTGCCGAAGATGGGCACGCCGTGTTCCGCGGCGAAGCGGCGGCTCAGGTCGTTGGGGTGGAACTGGTCCACGTACATGGAAACCACATCCACACGGGGCGGCAGCAGGCCATCGTCACAGGGGAAGCCTTTGAGGAACTTCGTGACAATGACGTCGGCGTGGGAGTGTGGACGATAGACGGTGCAGATAGCTGCGATCCGCTTGCGTTGGGACATTACTGGCTCTTTCTAGTGTGGGAGGCATCGCGGATGCGCCGCGATGAGTTGGAAAGATGGGCAAGGTCTGGCCGCGACGTGATGCTGCTTGCGCGAGTTAGGATACTACGGGCCGGGGAAAACGCGAAACCTTACGGCCTGCGCGGGATGCCCTCAGCCTGATGTCATTACCGGATGTACCCAACCGTGGCAACCTGTCCACCTGACCAGTCGATAGACTGGCTATCTCACCGATCTGCTTGTCCTTTGGACGTGCTAAGGTAATGACTGGCCCTCTGGCGCTGCCGTCTGTATTGGCGTGCCCGCGGCTATATGTCGGACCGCCCTCCAACCGTCCGGCTCTATCGCGTCGGGCGACGCCCTGAAAGGAGTCGCAAGTGTTCAGAAGAATTCTGGGGTGGCTTGCCATTGGCCTGATTGTCGCGGTGGTTCTTGCCGCGACAGCCTATTTTGCGGACATGAATCGATCCTACGCACGGATCCGTGGGAAGACCGTGGTCATCCCTTCCGCCTATGGCAATATCGAATACACCGAAGGGGGCGACGGCCCCCCCGTTTTGTTGGTCCACGGCAGTGGCGGCGGTTTCGACCAGGGCGAACTGATGGCCGAGACATTTCTTGACGACAGCTTCCACCGGATTGTGCCCTCACGGTTCGGCTACTTGCAGTCAACCTTCCACGACGGCGCCACTTTCGACGACCAGGCCCATGCCTATGCCGCTTTGCTCGACCATCTCGGCATCGAGCGCGTTGCCGTCGTCGCCTTATCGCACGGTGGACCTTCGGCGCTGCTCTTTGCCGTCCTCCATCCCGAGCGGGTCTCGTCGCTGACCCTCATTTCCGCCGGCGTGGCTGCCTCGTCCACCGAGAACCAGGGTGAGGC
>CAYJQA010000439.1:0-5210 GCA_964372065.1 uncultured Litorilinea sp. | reverse complement strand
GCGCCACTGCGCGCGCCCATTGCAGACGACGTGGGAATTAAGCGCGGGGTCAGCTATTCACCCGATCAGGTTTCCGTGCAGCCGGGCGGCAAGCCGGTGATCGGCAAGTTCCTGGCCGCGGTCATGAGCCCCGGCGACGGGGTGCTCTATCCGAATCCCGGCTTTCCCATCTACGAGTCGCAGATCGAGTATCTCGGCGGGGCGGCCATCCCCTACGGTTTTATCGAGACGCCGACGGGTTTCGCCTTGGACCTGGACGGGATGCGCCGCGCCATTACGCCCCGGACGCGCGTGCTCATCTACAACAACTATCACAACCCCACCGGCGCGCACTCCTCGCAGCAAGAGGTCGAGGCGGTGGCCGAGCTGGCGTTGCGCCATGACCTGTGGGTGCTGACCGACGACGCCTATTACGAGAACCGCTATACGACCGAGCCGCCCATCTCCATCGTCAACCTGCCGGGGATGCTGGAACGCAGCATGATCCTCTACACCTGCTCCAAGCGCTTTGCCATG
The DNA here is from genome assembly GCA_964372065.1 of uncultured Litorilinea sp. Lineage (GTDB taxonomy): Bacteria > Chloroflexota > Anaerolineae > Caldilineales > Caldilineaceae > QEUY01. The sequence continues at coordinate 4,694 of CAYJQA010000439.1, read as the reverse complement.
ACCGGCTGGCGGTGCGGTGCGGCGATCGGCCCGCAGAACGTGATCAACGCCATCAACAAGATGAACACCAACATGGAGTCGTGCACGACGCACTTTATCCAGTATGCGACGCTGGCCGGCTTGCAGGGTGGCGAGGCAGGGCCGGCGGCCATTCTGACCGAGTTGAAGGCGCGCCGCGACGCCGCGGTGGAGGCGCTGAACGCCATCGAGGACATCCACATCACCGCGCCGGAGTGTACGTTCTACCTGTTCCCCAACGTGACCAAGATCATGCAGCGCAAGGGGCTGACCGATGTCAACGCGCTCATGGACGAGGCGTTGGTCAAGGCGGATGTGTCGTTCTGCACGCGCAAGCACTTTGGCCGCCCCGTTCCCGGCGAGACGCAGCACTACGTCCGCTTCGCCTATTCGGGCGTGGAAGTCCCGCGCATCCGCGAAGGGCTGCGGCGCTTGAAGGAATATTTCGAGGACTGAGTGGATTGTCTATCTACCCGGAAGCTGTCGAGCTTCCGGGTAGATGGGCGGATACAAGAGGCGTCCCCATGTCACAGCAGGCGCTTTCCCAGTTGACGACGGAAATGTTGACGCGCCATCGCGTCACGATCCTGCGGCTTGCCCGCCGGCATGGCGCGCGCGATGTGCGGGTTTTCGGTTCCGTCGCGCGAGGAGAAGCGACCCCGGACAGTGACTTGGACCTCCTAGTTACTTTTGAGCCGTCGCGCAGTCTGTTGGACCGGATCGCGCTGATCCAAGACCTCGAAGATGCGTTGGGTGTCCCGGTGGATGTGGTGACCGAAAACGGCCTTCACCCGCTGATTCGGGACGAGATCCTTCGCCAAGCGCGACCGTTATGAATTCAGATGCCCTTTACTTGACGCATATTCTCGATTGTATCGAGCGCATTCAGACCTATACCGCGACAGGTCGCGCGGCGTTTGATGTGGAACCGATGATGCAGGACGCGGTTGTCCGCAATCTCGAAGTGATCGGCGAAGCGGCGAAACGAATCGGCCCTGACCTGCGCGCCCGCCATCCTCAAGTGCCGTGGCGACAGATGGCGGGTATGCGGGACGTGTTGATCCATGACTACATGGGTGTGGACCTGAACGAAGTATGGAATGTAATTGCTTCTGATCTCCCCGGACTCAAGCGTCAGCTTGAAGTTGTGATCGATGATCTATCCGGAACGGTTGAGTAGCAGCGATAATCCGTTGCCAGGAGGCGCAGCCCATGAACTTGACCGATGTCCTTGCTTCCCAGTACGGCGCGGCGCTGGCCATGCTGCGTCAGGCTGTGACCGACTGCCCCGACGACCTGTGGGCTGCGCCGCTGCGCAACCGCTTTGGACAGATCGCCTATCACGCGCTGTTCTATGCCCATCTCTACAGCCAACCGTCGGAGGCGGACTTTCGCCCGTGGTCCGGACATAGGCCCGACGTAGATGAGTTCGACCCCGCGTTCGAGCCGCCGTATACCAAGGCCGAGGTGTTGAGCTATCTCGACATGGTGGAGGGCGAGGTCAAGCGCCAGTTGGCGACCCTGGACCCGGACGCGCCCTCCGGCTTCCACTGGCTGCCCATGAACAAGCTGGAACTTCAGTTGTACAACATCCGCCACATCCAACTGCACGTGGGCGACCTGGCCGAACGGCTGGGCAGCCAGGCCGGGATTGACGTGCGGTGGGTGAGCGTCAAGCGCGACCCGGCTTAAGCCATTGCCCACCTGTCCGCCGCATGTAAGGGAGACTTGCCTGTGACTTTGCTCGACCGCTTGCTCGGTCACGATCTGGCGACGACGCGTGAACTGCTGTCCCTGTGCCTGAACTTGACCGACGCCGAGCTGGATCGCACCGTCGACGCGGGGTGGGGGACTCTGCGCGAAACCTTCGACCACATGATCGGCAACATCGAGGTTTGGACCGACTTGATGCTGGCGCGGCCGGTCCAGCGCGCATCCGGCCCAGCATCCGCGCCGGCGTTGTTAGCCCGTCTGGAGCAAAGCTACGCCGACTTTGCGGCATTGGCCCGGCAGGTTGAGGCCGCGGGGCGGCTGGACGAGCTATGGCTGGATGTGCTGGATAAGCCGCCCGTCCACAAATCATACGGCGGCGCGATCGCGCATGTCATTACCCACAACATGCACCACCGCGCCGAGTTGCTCCACATGCTGCAGCGTCTGGGGCTGGAAAATTTACCCGAAGGCGACCTAATGGGTTGGGATCAACGCACGCGCCGCGCCTGACGCGTGTTCTGCGCGACCCTCATCACCGCCCAGTGGAGGCATAGCTCTCTCATGAACTCTCGCGAACGCGTCCTCACCGCTCTGCACCTGGGCCAGCCCGACCGCGTCCCCTGGGTGGAGGGCGAGGTCAACGTCAAAATCCAACGCGCATTGGTGGGCAAAGACCACTTCCTGCCCGAAGAAGTCAACGAAGTCATGGGGCTGGACAACCTGATCGTCCTCTTTCGCCCGCCCACCTTTGCCGAAACCCACGACCAAGACGGCATCCCCTACATCACCAAGCCGCTGATCACCACGCGGGCGGACCTGGACAAGCTGGTCTTTCCCGACCCGGACGACCCGGCGCTCTACACCGCGGCCGCCGCGCTCATCCGCCGCAACCAGGGCAAATATGCGGTGGCCGCGAGTATGCGCGTGGGCGTGTCGGCCATGCTGTTGAGCATGGGGCTGGACAACTTCTCCTATGCCCTGGCCGACGACCCCGGCTTTGTGGACACCGCCCTGGGCCGCTTCTGCGACTGGACCATCGCTATGGTGGGCAAGCTGCGCGACGTGGGCGTGGACTATATCTGGACCTTTGACGACATCGCCTATCACGCCGGGCCGATGTTCTCGCCGCGCGTCTTTCGCAGCCTGATCCTGCCGCACATGCGCCGCGTCGCCGACGCCATCCACGCCGCTGGCTTCCCCTGGATCTATCACTCGGACGGCAATCTCATGCCCGTCTTGGACGACTTGCTTTCGCTGGGGATGCAGGGGCTGCACCCGCTGGAGCCGGGCGCGATGGACATCGAGGCCATGAAGCGGGACTATGGCCGGCGCATCTGTCTGGTGGGCAACATTGACCTGCACTATACGCTGACGCGCGGGACGCCCGCGGAAGTGGATGCCGAGGTCAAGCGCCGTATCGAGGTCATCGGCCAGGGCGGTGGCTACATGATCTCCAGCGCCAACTCCATCGTCTCCTACTGCAAGGTCGAGAACGTGCAGGCGATGGTGGACGCCATCCGCAAATACGGCGCATACTAGGGAGAAACGGAGAGTTTCACGCAGAGAGAATCTCACGCAAAGCCGCAAAGCCCGCAAAGAAGAGAAGAGTGAGGTTGTCATGCTGAGCGTAGCGAAGCATCCCCCTGCGGCGCGTGCCGGTGAGGGGCCCTTCGCTATCGCACAGGGTGACAACCTTGTTTTTCTGCCCTTTGCGGGCTTTGCGGCTTTGCGTGAGCTATCTCCGCTCTTCTTCGCTCATCCGGCGAGACTAACCCCGATCAGCCGCCCGATGCCATAGGTCACGGCGGCGGCGGCTAGACCAAAGGCCACCTGGCGCAAGCCCGATGACCAGACGCCGCGCCCCGTGAAGAGCGTAATCGCCGCGCCGATACCAAACAGCCCCAGCGCGCTCAACAGCGCGCTGATCGCCACCGCGGCCAACCCGCTCAGGAACAGATAGGGCAAGACCGGCAAGATCGCGCCCAGGGCAAAGAGCACAAACGATGTGATCGCCGCTTCCCAGGCCGAGCCGCCCAATTCTTCCGGGTTGATGCCCAGCTCGTCGCGCGCCAGCGTCGACAGCGCCGAGTCCTTGTCGGCCATGATGCGCTGCGCCAGGTCGTGGGCGGCCTCTGCGGTCAGCCCACGCGCCTGATAGATCAGCGCCAATTCCTCGGCTTCCTCCTCCGGCGCAGTCTCGATTTCGGCCTGTTCGATGCGCAGTTGCGCTTCATACAGCTCGCGCGAGCTTTGTACCGAGATCCACTCGCCCAACGCCATGCTGATCGCGCCCGCCAACAGACCCGCCACCCCGGTCACCAGGATCGCGCTCCCGCTCATCTCGGCGCCCGCCACGCCCATGACCAGGCTCAGGTTGGAGACGAGTCCGTCGTTGGCCCCCAAGACCGCCGCGCGCAGCGCATTGCCGCCCGCGGTTCGGTGGCGGCCTTCGATCTGCGCCACCGTGCTGCCCTCTAGGCCGCCGGTACGCTGCCCGATCTTGCGCAGCAGCCGCGCATGGGACTGCTCGGCGGCCGCCATGTCGTCGCTGCCGGGAATCCCTGTGTAGGTGTGGCCGCCCGTGTCCTCCATCGTCGCCAAGGTGGGCGTGACGGCGGCCGGCCCCATGAGACGCGCCGCCCACAGCAGCGCGCGTGTCCGCCAAGTCACCTGCATGGGCGGTACGACCGCGCCGACCGCCAGGAGGCGCTGCTCCCATTGCTCGGCGTGACGGGTTTCGGTGGCGGCCAAGCGCCGGTAGAACTCGGCCAGTTGCGGGTTCTTTTCCAACTCGGCCAACCCGGCATAGAGGGCGGCGCTGTTGCGCTCGTCCTGTAGGCTGGCGAGATAAGCTCCGGTGTCGATGCCTTTAACGGTGGACGCAGACATGGTTTCCTCCGGTCTGCTATGGGCCGCGACGTCCTGCATCGCGGTGGCGGCGATCTGCTGGAACTGCTGCGTCA
>CAYJQA010000438.1:0-5219 GCA_964372065.1 uncultured Litorilinea sp. | reverse complement strand
CTATTGGGCCGAGCGGCTAGGCAATCAACTGGGGCTCTCCGACTTGTGGGTCAAACTCTGCGGCAACAGCCACACCGGCAGCTTCAAAGACCTGGGCATGACCGTTCTGACCAGCGTCGTCAAGCAGATGATGACCGACGGCAGCCCGGTGCAGGCGGTGGCCGCGGCCAGCACGGGCGATACCAGCGCGGCGCTGGCGGCCTATGCCGCGGCCGCGGGCATCCCGGCCATCATCTTTCTGCCCGCGGGCAAGGTCAGCACGGCGCAGTTGATCCAGCCGGTCGCCAATGGCGCGCACGTGCTGGCGCTGGACACGGACTTCGACGGCTGTATGCGGATCGTCAAAGAGGTCACGCAGGACAACAGCATCTACCTGGCGAACTCCATGAACAGTATCCGCATCGAGGGCCAAAAGACGGTCGCCATCGAGATAGTGCGCCAGTTTGACTGGCAGGTCCCCGACTGGATCGTGATCCCGGTGGGCAACCTGGGCAACATCAGCGCGCTGTATAAGGGCTTCAAGCTGCTTATGGATTTGGGCATCACCGCCAAGATGCCGCGGCTGGTGGCGGCGCAGGCGGGCAAGGCCAACCCGTTCTATCGCAGCTATCGCAACGGCTTTGCCGCGCTGGAGTCGATCCATGCGGAAAAGACGCTGGCGTCGGCCATCCAGATCGGCGACCCGGTGAGCTACGACAAGGCGGTGCAGGCCGTGCAGCAGAGCAACGGCATCGTCGAGCAGGCCAGCGAAGACGAACTGGCGAACGCCGCGGCCCTGGCCGACCTGACGGGCATGTACACCTGTCCGCATACGGGCGTGGCGCTGGCCGCGCTGATGAAGCTGCTCGAGCGTGGCGAGATTGGCCGGAACGACCGCGTGGTGGTCATCAGCACGGCGCACGGTCTCAAGTTCACCAGCTTCAAGACGGGCTATCACGAAGGCAACCTGCCGGAAGTGGAAAGCCGCTTTGCCAACCCGCCGGTCTATTTGCCCGCGGACGGCCGTGTGGTGAAAGAGACTATCCGCCGGCGGCTCGACCTGTGAGCGCGGCTGTGATCGCCCCTCAGAACGCCCTGGTTCGCCCATGACCGAGCCGTCTGCCGCGCTGCCCTATCACCCGACCGCTTTCTCGCAAGGGCGGATGGATTTCACCTGGGCCGAGTTGAGCGAGGAGGAGCGCCGCCAAGCCTATGCCGACTGGGAAGCGGGCAAAGGGTTGATCGGCGGCGACCCGCGGCTGCGGCCCGGTTCGCATCTGCTGCCGCCGTGGGGGCTGGACCAGCCCTTCTTTCGCGCGCTGGCGCTGGACGACGCGCGCGGGCATAACGGCGCGGTCTTGGCCGGGCTGCTGGCGAGTGACCGGCCCGTGGAAGTGGAGATCGGCTTTGGCCGCGGCGATTTTCTGCTGGACCGGGCGCAGCGTCACCCTGACCACGTGTTGCTCGGCTTCGAGACCAAGATCAAGGCGACGCGGCTGATGCTGGCGCGCATCGCCAAGCTGGCGCTGGCTAACCTGTGGGTGAGCGACGACGACGGGCGCTTCAGCCTGCCGCGCACGGTGGCGGATGGTCGCCTCGACGCCGTGCATATCCTCTTCCCCGACCCGTGGTGGAAGACGCAGCACAAGGTCAAGCGGTTGGTGTCGCCGCCCTTTGTGGATCTGTTGGCGGCGAAGCTGCGGCCCGGCGCTCTGCTGCACTTCCGCAGCGACGTGCAGGAATATGGCGAGCTGGTGCGTTATTTGGTGGAGCAGCACCCCGCGTTTCTGCCGCATGACCCGGCGTTGGCGGCGGTGCTGGGCGACGTCGCGCCGACGCACCGCGAGTTCTGGTGCATCCGTCACCAGCGCCCGGTCTATACGTATTACTTTGCCCGCCGCTGAGAAGAGAAAAGCAGAGAAGAGAGACTCACGCAAAGCCGCAAAGAACGCAAAGGTCAGAGCAATACGAGGCAACGGGCCGTTGTCATGCTGGGCGCAAGCGAAGCATCCCCTTCCGCTGGGCGGATGGGGATTCCTCGCTTCGCCCGAAATGACAGAAAGACCTTTGTCCCATCTTCTTTGCGCCTTTGCGTGAGACTTCTCCCGCTGCCGCTGTGTGAGGCTTGCACCGAAGATTAGTCTAGCGATGAATGGGGCCGGTATGGAGGAAGCAGGCGGAGTCCCCAAGAGCATCCAACCGGGCATGGCCGCAGGGCGCGCGATGCTCACCTGGGAAGGGCGCGCCGCACCGGGACCGGTGGCGGTGGTGGGCGCGCGGTTGGTGGAGATGGTGGACCCGCGCCGCGAACTGCCGCTGGCGCGCGTGGACGCCGCGCCTACGACACCGCCCACGCCGCAGTCCTTTCTGAGCATGGCGCTGCCCAACCTGCTCTACTACGGCGACAACCGGGATATGTTGGCGCATCTGTTGGCGCATGGCTGGGCGGGGCAGGTGCGGATGATCTACATCGACCCGCCCTTTGACTCCGGCGGCGACTACAGCCGCAAGGTGCGGCTCCGCAGCGGCGCGCCCGGCGGGCGCCCGCCGCTGCTGGGCGAGTCGGTGCAGTATCGCGACACGTGGAGCGGCGACAGCTATCTCCAGTTCATTTATGAGCGGCTCTTTCTGCTGCGCGATCTGCTCGCGCCGAACGGCAGCATTTGGCTGCATTGCGACTATCGCCAGGTCCACCGGCTGCGGCTGCTGTTGGAGGAAGTCTTTGGCGAGGACAACTACCTGAACACCATCGCCTGGCGCAGCCAGACCGCGCGCGGGGCGAAGGTCAACGCCTTCTACTTCCCGTTCAGCACCCAGTATATCGAGATCTTCGGCAAGGACCGGGGCGCGCCGACGCTGTGGCGGCCACAGAAGAAGCGGCTGATCTTCCGCCGGGAGGAAGCCGCGGCCCAGTTCATGGAAGACGAGCAGGGCTTCTTCCGCACGTCGGACCCCGGCACGTACAGCTTTGCCCGGCTCAAGCTGCTGCACACGCTGGGGCGGCTGTATGCGCCCTTTGGCGGCGAGATCGTGATTGACGAAGCGGCGCAGCGGGTCTATGCCTCCAACGGCGGCAATCTGGGCGTCAAGTATTACCTGACCCGGGTGGGCCGCGACCGCTTTGCCGTGGAACGGGGCGTGGACAATCTGTGGGACGACATTCCGGGGCTGGGCACGACACCGGGCGAGGATGTGGGCTATCCCACGCAGAAGACCGAGGCGCTGTTGCACCGTGTGATCGCGGCTTCGACGCATCCGGGCGACCTGGTGTTGGATTGTTTCATGGGGTCGGGGACGACCGCGGCCGCGGCGCACAAGATGGGCCGCCGCTGGATCGGCTGCGACCTGGCGTATGGAGCGATCCAGACCACACGGCGGCGGCTGCAGCGGGTAGTGCAGGATACGGGGCCGGGCTTTGCCGTCTATCACCTGGACACTGCGCCCGCGACGTTTGTAGACCAGGGTGCGTTGACGGTGGACTGCCGCCGCACGGACGACGGCCGCGGCGTCGAGGTGACCATAGTGGACTATCAGACGCCGCCCACACCCACGAATCATCGCCGCGTCCGCCCGCACGTGGCCGACGACTGGCGCGCGGTGGTGGATAGCGTGGACATTGACTCGGCCTTCGATGGCGCGATCTTGCGCCCGGTGGTGTCGGACCTGCCGACCAAGAAGCGCGAGGCGGTGACGGGCCGCTATGTGGTGGCCGCGCCGTCGCGGCCGACGACCGTCGCCGTGCGGTTGACCGACATTTTCGGTCACGAGCATCGGGTGACGCAAGAGATTTGACGATTCGACAGTCTTCCTCAACGGGGGTAGTGGAGCAACAGATGGTGACTACGGAAGTGAGCGCCGCTGGGATCGAGCAGGCGGCGACGCCCGCGCTGACCGTGCTGCCAGAAGACCGTCACGCCTGGTTCGCCGGGCGCACGCGGGCCATCCTCAAGCTGCTGGACGCGGAGGTGGGGCCGCAGCGTCCGGGACAGGGGCGGCTGGTGCTGGATATCGGGAGCGGCGCGGGCAATATGGCGCACCATCTGGCGCATTATGGCCGGGTAGTGGGTATCGACTACTCGGCGCGGCCGCTGCCGGTGGCCGGAGCGCGCGGGCTGGATGTCTGCCAGGGCGCGGGCGACGATCTGCCCTTTCCCGATGACACCTTCGACCTGGTGGCGCTGCTGGACACGGTGGAGCACATCCCCGACGAGTTCGGCGTCTTTCAGGAATGCCGCCGCGTGCTCAAGCCGGGCGGCAAGCTGATGGTGACGGTCCCGGCGTTTATGTGGCTGTGGAGCTATAACGACGAAATCAACGCGCACCAGCGGCGCTACACCGCGCCGGAACTGCGCCAAAAGCTGGAGATCAGCGGCTTTCGGGTGCGGCGCGCGACCTATAACAACTTCTTCCTGTTCCCGGTGGTGGCAGGGCTGCGGCTGTTGCGCCCGGAAGAGCCGCAACTAGCCAGCCCGCATCTGACCGAGGACGAGGATGTCTATCAGGTGGAGATGGAGCAGATCCCGGAGCCGGTCAACACGCTGCTGCACGCGGTGGGCTGGCTGGAGGCGGAACTGCTGGCGCGCGTGGACCTGCCGTTTGGCGTGAGTGCGCTGTGTGTGGCGGAGAAGCCGACGATCCACGGCGCAAACGACACATCGTACCCATGAAGACCATTGCGGAAGACAGTGGGTGATTGACCAGGCGATGGAGGAATTTGCCGACAATGAAAGCCGATGGGGATTGGCGTGTCGCGAGAGTTCATCCTCTCGCGGGATTTGACAGAATGCTCGTGGCGTTCGCTTTATATCCAGTTGCTCCCATCTTGTTATTTCTGTTGGGTTGGTGGATAAGTCTGCTCTTTATCGAAGATAACCAGGTCTTTCTGGGTGCTATAGGTGGCCTAGCCATGGGCATAACCGCCGATCTGGTATACGTGAAGCGACGGCTCGAACTGGCTTACCAAATGCCAGGTTGGTTCTGGCACTTGATCTATATCTTCTTTTCCGTTTGCTGTTTTGGTTTCTTCATGGGAGTGCCGGTCTTTAACCTTGTATTAGGAGTACCGGCAGGTATGTTCATCGCCCGGAAAGCCAGGGCAAATGGGCTTTCGGATGAACGGGTCAAGCGGGAAATTGATGCGGCCAGCAAAATGACTGCCGTCTACATTTTGCTCTTCTCACTTGCATCCTGTTCATTCGCTGAAAATGTTTTGACTATTCTCAATTATCCGCCAGCCGAGT
>CAYJQA010000437.1:0-5219 GCA_964372065.1 uncultured Litorilinea sp. | reverse complement strand
AAGCAGCCATTGGGCGCTCACGTCCAGGTCATGGACCAACAGCGGGTGCTCCTCACTGACGACAAGCGTCATGATACCCGGCGTTGCACCGTTGAAGGCGGCAAAGTCGACGGTGGGCGTGTCGTCGCCCGTGGCGTAGACCGTGTAGTGCTCGGTCTCGCTGATGGCGACCATGGCCCAGAGGGCGTCGCCGTTGAGGATCTGGCTCCGATTCTGGACATAGCCGCTGTTGTCTGTGCCGAAGCTCGCGCCGTCAGCAGTACGCAGGACGTTGGCGTTGATGGCGAGAAGTGTGCAGGCGGCGTCCTCCATACAGACGCGGATGGGGCAAGGCGGATTGGTCAGGCGCGTTTGGACCCACGTGTCGGGGCCAGTTGTCGTTGCGGCGGACGGCCAGCCATAGGTGTCGCCGACGGTACGCACGTCTTCGTGGAAGACGCCGAGGCCAAAGGCTGCACCGCACCACGGTTGCTTTTTGTCGGCTAGTGCGGCCAGGTCGATACGGAACTCGGCGGACTCCACGGAGCGCAGTTCCACGGCTTGCGCGTCCCAGTCGGCGCCGTCGAAGTTGGTGGTGCTCCGCGTATCGTCTTCCACGCGAATCGTCAAGGCGATGTCGTCGGCATCCGGGGTGGTATTGCCCCCGGCGTTGTTGGTCAGGTCGGCGTCGATGTAAACGCCAAACTCGCGCTGCGGGAATAGCCCGGCCCCGGTTGTGCCCTCTACGCACACATAGAGGTCGGTGGCGTCTTGCCGGAGAAAGATGTTGTAGACCTGGCCGTCGATCTCGCTGTAGGGCAGGGCCGTCACGTTGGCGTAGTCGTTGCCCCGGTCGCAGAGGCCGTCCAGCTTCGGCGACGTGGCGAGGTGGGTGACGGACACCCGTGTGGGCTTGGGTGTGTATTCGACGACGAGGCGCGGCGGGGTGTCGGTCTCGGTGCTGGCGAAGACGCGCTTGACCGTCTGACCATTGACGGCGGGCGCAATCAGCAGCCCAAACTCGTCCTCACCCGGCGGATTGTGGAGCCAGCTTTGGACCACCGCGGTGACGTCCAGAGCGACCGTGGTGTTGGTCGTGTCCGTCACCGCGAGGGAGGTGATCACGGCGAAACTGGTAGGTCGCGTGTTCCATGTCGTGGTGGGCGCATTCCAGGTCTGGGCGATGCGGTGAATATCGACCAGAAAGGAACCCGGCGGCGTGGCCGCGGTCTGGTAGAGCCGTAACTCGGCCTTGGTTACGATGGCCCCGACAGGAATCGACGTCAGGTCGAAGTCGAGTAGGGCGTGGCCCTCGGCAACCGTTGCCGCCGCCGCATTGACACGGAGCGACGTGTCGGCATCCGCGGGTGTGTTGGGTGTCGTCGACGAGATGGTGGTATCCACGACGGCGGTGAACGTCGTGGTGGTGTGGAGGTCGTCGGCGTCCGTCGCGGCGGCGCGGACGACGTCCGGCAGGACGGCGAAGCCAACGGCCAGCAGGCCGAGGCTGACAAAAATCCTAAGCGATCGATGCAGCAGCATTCTTCCCCCTGTGGTGCAGAAGCCGCGGTAACGGCGCGGCTGCGCCATCCGGCGCACGTACCAGTGTAGCGGAGCCACCACTGACCCGGCTGTGCGCTGCGACACGTGTGGCGTGTGCGCTGACGCACCGGGCACGGCGGGCGATGGCGGCGACTACCACGCTTCGCCGGCGAGACTGGCCTCTGTGCGGCTGTCACGCTCGGCGATCACGCGCGGCAGGTCCAGGATAGTGATCACGCCGCGGTCGAAGTCCAGTAGGCCGCGCCGCCGCCATTCGCCGATGATGCGGTTAACCCATTCGCGGCGCGCTCCGACCATGCTTGCCAGGTCGGACTGGTTCAGCGCCAGGTCGAGTTCGTACTCTTTGCCTTCGACCACGGCCCGGCCGTAGCGTTCGTTGAACTGGATCAGGATGTGCAGGAGGCGACCGGCAGCGTCGAACTGTGCGATGGCCTCGGCATAGGCGGCGGTCCAGCGGAGCTTGCGCGCCAGCAAGCGCGCTAGGGTTAAGGACAGTTCCGGGATGGTGGAAAGGTGGCGGACGAACGCGGGTTGGGACATGATGAGTAGCGAGACAGGGCTGATCGCGGTGGCCGTCGCCGAGCGGGGTAACTGGTCTAGGGCGGCTAACTCGCCCAGGATGTCGTGCGTGGAGAAGATGTCGATGGTCGTTTCAGCCCCGCCGGGGCTGATCTTGTAGATGCGGACGCGACCCTTGAGGATCACGTAGACTTCGCGGCTCTCGTCGCCTTGGCGGAAGATCACATCGTCGCGGCCGAAGTCGCGGTGGCGCAAGTCGTCGGCAAGGAGCGCCAACTGCGATTCGCGCAGGCTGCCAAAGAGGGGGATATCCCGCAGGATCGCGATGCGGCGGTTCTGTGTTTCTTCGGACATGGGATCCTCTCACGTGGAATGGCGGTCACGCACATATGGCGTCCCGGCAGGGGGCTTTGCAGGCGCGATGATTATGCGCCAAGCGCCGGCTTGACGCAACCCCGGCGAATCCGGCACGCAGAAAAAGGGGGAGCGGACCGAAACAACGGCCTGCTCCCCCTTGTGTGTCCGAGCTATTGCGGTAACGGCGCGTCAGACATAGGTGACGGTGGCGACCCGTTGCTCCGCCATGTGTGCGCGCAGCGCGGCGACGAACTCTACGGCGATATGAACGGGGATGGCGACGCCGACCTCCGGACCGCTCATGAGGGTGTTGATTCCCACCAGCTTGCCCTGGCTGTCCACCACCGGCCCACCGGAATGGCCGGGTCGCAGGTGTAGACTGGCCGCCAGCCAGTCGCGGTCGCCTAGCTCCGGCAGGCCGGTTCCCACGCCGATCACGATGCCGGACGTTGCGCCGCCGTGGACGCCCCACGGGAAGCCCAACGCCAAGACGAAATCGCCGGGGACCAGTTGGCGCGAGTCGCCGAGTGCGATGGGCGTGAGGCCGTTGGCCGCGACCTGGAGGGCAGCGAGGTCGCGCTGGCGATCATAGGCGACCAGCCTGGCCTCGAGGCGCCGACCGTCGCGCAGCGTGACCGATGGCGTGCCGGCGGCAGTCCGCGTGCGGGTGTCCGGCAGTACCACATGGGCGTTGGTGATCACCAGGCCATCGGCGCGCCAGATGATGCCTGCGCCGCTGCCGCGCGCGCCGGTGGACACCTGCACCAGACTATCCAGCGCGTGATCGGCGACTTGCGTCAGGTCTTGATTGAGCGTCTGCAGAATCGACATGATGGGCTGCCTGTCCTGTGCGGCTGAACTAGCGCGCCGGTCTGGCGACGACGGTAAGGTTGCGCAGTTCGTCGCTGCGTGCGACCCGCAACTGCGCCGACTGGTCCAGGCCGACGGCGGCGAGCGCGGCCTGGAGGTCGTCGACGTGGCGCACGGCCTTGTCGCCGAGCGCCAGCACGATGTCACCCTGCTTGACGCCGGCTTGATCTGCCGGGCTGTCGGCTTCGATCGACATGACCATCAGGCCGGTCTCTTGGCCCGCCTGTGTCTGCAGCGCGGCCGAGAGGCGCACTGGCTGGATGCCGATCCCCAAGTAGGGGCGCGGGACGCGACCGTGGGCTAAGAGCATGGCGACGCTGCGGGCGATGGTCGCGGCCGGTACGGTGATGCTAACGCCGCGCACCAAGGCCGATGTGTTGAGGCCGGCAAAGCTGCCGTCGGCGGTGATCAGCGGCCCGCCCGAGAAGCCGGGATACATGGCGACGTCGGTCTGGAGGTATTGGTCGATCTCCGCGCCGCCGTGGGTGCGCCAGGGGCCGTTCAAGGCAGAGACGATGCCTAAGGTGGCCTGGACGGTCTGGCCGGGGCGGCCGGCGGCGATCACGATATGGCCGACGCGGAGCGCGGCGGCATCGGTCCACGCGACGGGCGTCAGACCCTGGGCCTCGGCGCGCAGGAGCGCAAGGTCGGTGTTGGGGTCGCGGCCGACGAGGGCGGCGGAGACGGTCCTGCCGTCGGCGAGACCGACATGCAGATCGTCGTCGCGCTCGACCACATGATTGGTGGTGACGATCAGCCCATCGGCGGCGTAGACTACGCCGCTGGCGGGTAGGCGCTGGCGGCCTTCGACCCGCACGATCTGCGGATCGGCGCTCGCGACCAGTTGGGCGATAGCATGGGATAGGTCTTGAAGTGAGGTAGACATAGGATTCCTTTCGCTGCGAACCATTCGGAACTCGTCGACCCCAGTATGGTGAATTCGCGGACGGCGCGCCTCCCTCAAAAGCGCGGGGCCGAGCTAGTCGAACGGGTAGGGAGCTAGAGGATCACCAGTCCGGCGCGTGAAGCGACCACGACCGCCTCGGTCCTGCTTTGCGCGCCGAGTTTGTCGAGGACGGCATTGACGTGGAACTTCACGGTGTGCTCCGTAATGCCAAGCTCGCGGGCGATGGCCTTGTTGGCGTAGCCCTGCGCCATCCAGCCGAGGATCTCCTGCTCGCGGGGGGTGAGGGGTTCGATGGTGGTCCCGGTGAGGGTGGCACGCCGCTCGGTCAGGGCTGTCATCAAGCGCGGTTCACCCACGAACAGCCCGTGGGCCGCGGCATGGAGCGCGGCGCTGACCGCCGTTACGGGTGCGCTGCGCGACAGCACCCCTTGCACGCCGGTCTGCCAGGCAGTCGCGGCGGCTACTTCGTCCGACAGCAGGGCCACGATTGGGACAGCGGGGTCGTCGGCCGACGCGCTATGCTCCCGCGCGGAAGTGAGCGCGGCCAGGTCCGCTTCCGTGGCCCAGCCCAGGTCCCACAGGACGGCGTCGGGCCGGAAGACGGCGGCGGCCGCGTCCAGGTTGGTTGACGGCTCGACCTGGCCGACGATGGACAGGTCCGGGTGGGCGGCCAGGATCGCCGCCAGACCGGCGCGCGAAAGCGGGTCACGGCCGACGACGAGAACGCGGAGGCTCATGGCGGCGTTCACCACAGTGGGCGGAATGGGATTGCGGAAGGCTGCTCCATGACATCCATTGTCCGCGCAGGCGAGCATCCGCCGTAGTGAGCGCACATCCAATCGTCCGGGGTGAGAAAGCAACATGCCGGGCGTGAACCACGCCCGGCAAGAGAGGTCAGATACGATGATTGGCCGACAGCGCGGCTAGTGCGCGCTGATGTTTTCAGCGACCATGTCCGCGATTTCGTCGGGGTGACGGGCGACGCGTGCGCCGGCGGCGCGGAGCGCGGCGATCTTTTCGGCCG
>CAYJQA010000436.1:0-5240 GCA_964372065.1 uncultured Litorilinea sp. | reverse complement strand
GGTAGAGTATCTTGATCGGTGGAAATTCAGGTGGCGGCATTGAAGAGCGCAATCTCCTGATTGATCATGGCGAGCAAGCCCTGGTCGGAGTGAAAGGCTGCGGCGGCACGCAGGCGGCGGCGCAGGGTGCGGTTGAAGCGTTCAAGACGGCTGGTGGTGCGCAGATGGCGGGTTTGCCAGTGGGGAAAACGCGTCTGGATTGCATAGTAGGCCACGGTGTGACGGAAGTCACGTCTGAGAGTCGCCACGGCTTTGGGTTGTAGGTTGCGCAGGGCACGCACGACTTTGAGATAGCGGCGGAGCAGGGTGGCATAGCTTTTGGCCTCCCAGATGGCACAGACCTGCTTCAGGATGGCTTTGTGTCGCCGGCTGCGTTCCTGGCGTGAGAGTCCCTCCGGTAGTTGAATGGCTTTGGCAATGTTGCGCAGCTTGTGGAAGAGACAACGCTGCGAGAGCGCACCAAAGTAGACGGTCTGGAGGGCAGCACAGAGACCGGCGCCGCCATCGTGAATGAGGAGTGCGAGACCGCTCTCACCGCAGATACCGGCGGCTTCCAGTTCGGAGAGGAAGGCAGTCCAGCTTGCCGCATCTTCGTTGTCGGCCAAGGTCCAGGCCAGGATCTCGGCGTAATCCTCGTCCGGCCAGACGCCCATCGCCAGCAAGATCGGCCGTTTGAAGCGTCCTTTCTTGGGCCGTTGACGTCCCTTGCGGTCTCGATAGACGCCTGCCGTGGGTAGCACCTGGGTGGCCCAGATGGCGTCCACCTGCACCACCGGTGGTGCCGCGGTGGGACGGGAGCGGGTGGGCAACGCCACCAGTTGGTGCAGCCGACTCAGCAAGGTGCGGCGTCCCAGCGGACCCAAGTAACTGCGTCCTACCTCCCGTTCCAGTTGGCGCAGACTCAGGCCCAAGCTGTACCAGTGGCGGATCTCTGCGTCTACCTGGTCACTGAGACGCTGATAGGGCCGCACTAACCCCTCCAGCCCTAACTCCACACTGCCCCCACATTCACAGCGCACCCGCGGCAACAGCAACTCTACCCAGCCCACCGGCGTCAGCAACGAGCGCAGTCGAAATCCATTGCGGCTGAAGTGCGCCACCCGGTGACTCTTACATTTCGCACAGCCCCCAGCCATTTCGCTAAAGGACATGACCTCAGACCGCCGGGCGTAGAACTCCCGTCCCAACAAATGCGTCACCGCCATCATCAGCACTTCATTCAGCCGCCGTATCACCGTCTGCCGCAACGCTTCTTCGCCGGCGGCTATCGCCTCCGCCAGCAGGCTCGCCCCGTTGACCTCTCGTCGTTCTCCCATTACACTCTGCATGAGGTGTTCTCCCGTGACTTGTTTTGGTTTTGTCACCTCCTTGTCTACGGGAAACACCTCTTCTTTTCAAATTTCCACCGCAACCGGTAACACTACCCCCGCGCGCATTTCGTTGACGCCCATCCGGCGGCATGCTATAATAGGTAAACTTCGATTCGATTTCTCATATCTTTGCCCAATCGCAGCCAACAAGACGTGGTACTCGGCCAAACGAGGTACCGCCGTGTTTTGCGTCTATTCCCGATCCCCATCGCCATTTGAGCTTCTCGCCATCCGCGCCTGCCGACCCTCCCGCGCGGCGGAGGCAACTTACGCATCACTACCTTCAGTGAAAGGAGACAGCTATGTTACACAACAGGTCACGCTGGCTGGCACTGGGCCTCATAGCGTTGGCGCTCGTCGCGCTGGCGGCGTGTGCGCCCATCGCCCAGCCGGTCGGTGAGGCAGGGGCCGCGCCAGTGAGCCTGGCGTTCTGGGCCATGCCGTTCGTGACGCAGGAAGTCTCGCCCGAATACATTCTGCAATGGGAGGAAGATGTCAAGACGGCCCTGCCCAATGTCACCGTAGATAATTTCTACGGTCCCGGCGATTATGGGCCACAGCGCGAAAAATACCTACTCCAATCTGAGAGCGGCAAGCCCGACGTCATCGAGGGCCTGCTGGAGGATACCGCCGCCTATGTCCAGGCCGGCTTGATTGACCCGTTGGACGAGCGCTTTGCCGCCTGGGATGAGAGCGGCATGTTCGTGGAAAGCACGTTGGCGCCGCTGCGCATCGACGGCAAGCTCTACGGCATCCCCTACAACACCAATGCGCGGGCCCTCGTCTATCGCAAGGATATCTTCGAAGAACACGGTCTCGCGGTGCCCACGACGTGGGGTGAGTATGTGGAGACCGCTCGCAAGATCACCGAGCTGACCAACGGCGAAGTGTACGGGGCCTTTCTCTGTTCCGAGATCGGCGATCCCCGCGCTCCGCAGGAGTTCATCTCCTGGTACTTCCAGGTCAGCGGCGGCAAGGATATGTTCTCGGTTGTGGACGGCGAGGTGCAGGTCGACGTCACCGTGGAGCAGTTGGAAAAGGTCCTGACGCTCTACGATCAGATGTTCGATACCTCCGTACCCTTCCCTGCGATCGACCCCAACGTCCGCGGGACTGGCTGGCCGGTGGAAGACCCCGGCTATGTGGCCGGCGACTTCGCGATGGCGCCGATGGGACCCTGGCTGTGGGGACGGCGCGTGGAAAGTGATGTGGCCAAGGATATCCTGGACAACAAGACGGGGGTCACTTCGCTGCCTGTGAGCGAAGACGGCGTGCCCGCAACCTATCTGGAAGTTAAGCCCATCATGCTCAACAGCCATTCCGCCAACAAGGACGAGGCTTGGGAGCTAATCAAGTTCATCACCTCGAAGGAGAAGATGGCCCAGTGGCTGATCGACTCCGGCGGCATCCCCGCGCGCACCGACTCGCTCGAATTGCCTGAATTCGTAGAAAGCGAGATCGGCTGGTGGCTCCAAGGGTTTGCCAATGAGCTAAGCAAGGCTGTGGCCGTGGCGCCTGTCAACTGGGGTCCGGTCAACGAGGCGAACATGCGTGCCGTGAACTATGTGATCTACGACGAGCAGACGCCTGCCGAAGCCGCACAGTGGCTCTACGACCAGATCATGCAGTTGAAGGCAAACGGCGAGCTCTAGCCATTTCGGGGTAGTCCTACGTATTTCCTACACAATGGGGCATGCGCTGACCATGCCCCATTGTTCTACTTATCAACCCTGACTGCATGGTGAGTTGGTTTCTCATGAAAGAGCGACACAAGGGTCTGGTCCTGCTTTTGCCCGCCTTGCTGGTCATGGCCCTGTTCACGATCTATCCGATGGCCCGTGGAGTAACCACTTCCTTTACCAATGCCAACATACTAAGGAAGACGAACGATTTCATCGGGCTGGACAACTACACGCGCATGTTGTCCGACCCCGTATTTTGGCTCTCGCTGCGCCACTCCCTCCAGTTGACCGTGATCGTCGTCGTGCTGCAACTGCTCTTTGGCCTCATCCTCGCCTCGGCCATGCGCCAGAACTTGCCCGGTATGAGTATCTTCAAGAGCATCATCATGGCAAGCTGGGTCATTCCCGTGGCGGCGACCGTTACCATGTTCAAGTTCATGGCCCAGCCCGATATTGGCCTGATCAACATCTTTCTGCGTGGCATCGGGGTGGCCGATCAGAACAAGTACTGGTTCGGTGATCCTCAGGTTGCCTTCGCCTTCATTGTGGTATTGCACTTGTGGCGCAACGTGCCTTTCTATGCGGTC
This sequence comes from uncultured Litorilinea sp., assembly GCA_964372065.1. GTDB lineage: Bacteria > Chloroflexota > Anaerolineae > Caldilineales > Caldilineaceae > QEUY01. Next base: position 1,601 of record CAYJQA010000436.1, on the reverse strand, counting down.
GCCTTCCTGGCCGCCATGCAGGCCGTCCCCAAGAGCTACTATGAGGCGGCCGAGATCGACGGCGCCAACGCCTTGCAGCGCTTCTTCAGCATCACGCTGCCCGGCATCCGCAACATGCTGGTGGTCATGATCACCATTCACGTGCTGTGGACCTTCAACAACTTCGACTTTGTCTATCTCTCCACAGGCGGCGGCCCGGTCAACCGTACCGACGTGCTGCCGGTCTACATCTACCGCCAGAGTTGGACCAGCTACACCATCGGTTACGCCGCGGCCATGGGCGTGGTCATGTTGATCCTCCTCATGATCTACTTCGTGGTCTACATCCGGGTTTTCGAACGACAGGAGAGGAACCAGTGAGCAGCAAATCTCGCCAAAGAGTGCTGACAGCCACCCTGTCCTATCTTGTCGTCCTTGTGTCAACGTTCTTTTTCATCATGCCCATGGCGTGGATCATCTACACCTCGTTCCGCAGCCAGCCCGCTATCTTTTCCGGATCATTGCTGACGTCACCGGGGGAGCTGACGCTGGAACACTACGCCACCATCCTGTCGGTCACCGATTTCCCGCGCTTCTTCCTGAATACCTTTGTGATCGCGACCTCGGTCACCCTGGTCTCCCTGGTGATCTCGATTCTGGGCGCGTACGGGCTGAGCCGCTTCGATATCCGCGGTAAGAACGCGCTGATCATGGGCATCTTCTCGACCCAGATGTTCCCACAGGTGCTACTGATCATTCCCTTGTACCAGATTATCGTTACCTTCTTTCTGCTGGACACTGTGCCGGGTGTGGTGGCAGGCCACATCATTCTGGTCCTCCCCTTTCAGGTGTGGATGCTAACCGGCTATTTCAACAGCATCCCGCGTGAAATCGACGACTCGGCCAGCATCGACGGCTGCAACATCCTGCAGCGCTTGCTCTACATTGTCATGCCCATTGCCGCGCCGGGTGTGGCCGTGGCCGCCTTTTTCTCGTTTGTGGTTTCGTGGGGCGACTATCTGATCGTCTCGATCATCAGCCAAAGCCAGCGCACCGCGACCGTGACGCTGGTAATCCAGCGGCTCGCCGCTTCCCTGCTGATTCGTTGGGGCCAGGTCGCGGCGGCCGTCGTGTTGACCATCGTGCCGACAATCCTGCTCTTTGCCTTTGTCCAGGCCCGGCTGGTCGAAGGGCTTACCGGCGGCGCAGTAAAGGGCGAGTAAGTCGCGGGGCCAATGCTACGATGATGCGCGCCGCCCCCGGCGCTGCATGGCTGGGACGCGCATGGGTGTATCATCCAACCAGCGACGCGTAACCGCTGCCACAGCCAGGGAGGAAGCAAGATGACCGCGATGTTCGTTCACCGCCTGCCGGGACTGGTCTTGAAGGGTCATGAGTTTCGGGTGCCGCTCGACCACCGGAATCCCGGCCGCGGCCAAATCACCGTCTTTGCCCGCGAGGCGGTGGACCCGGTCAAAGAGAACGCCGATCTACCCTGGCTGGTCTTTTTCCAGGGCGGTCCGGGCTATGGCGCACCGCGACCAACCGGCAACAGCGGGTGGTTGAAGCGCGCCTTGCAGGAATTTCGAGTGCTGCTGCTGGATCAGCGCGGCACCGGGCGC
>CAYJQA010000435.1:0-5248 GCA_964372065.1 uncultured Litorilinea sp. | reverse complement strand
GGGCATGACCGGTTGGTGGCAGATCAACGGCCGCAGCAGCAACCCCATGCACCAAAATACCGACCAGGATCTTTACTATATCCAGCACTATTCCCTCTGGCTCGACATCCTGATCCTCTGGCGCACTATCGGCGTCGTCCTCCGTGGTAAAGGTGCGTACTAGGAAAGCTCCCACAGACTGAGCCTTCTTCGATCGATCCACCAACTGTGATTTACAATAGGCTGGTGACGCCTTCACCTCCACGTTCGGCGATTTGGGCGGAAGGCGGACGAATCGTTTATATTCGCCCAGCGCAGCCTTGGAAAGAAGACTATTGATGACTACTACGACGCCGACTGAATCGTCACCTCAAACAATGCCCAAGTGGGTAGACGACGAAATCGACCTGCGCGCCTACCTGCTTGTCCTGATCGCGTGGTGGCGCGAGATCACGTTGATCACGCTGCTGGTCGCCGTTGTGGCCGTAGGCAGCGGGTGGTACTGGCGCAATGCCCAAGTCACTCGGTATCAAGCAGCGGCCGATATTGTCATTGCCCGTCTCACCAGTCGGTTTGATATCGACGAGCGCATCACCACTACTATGGATACACAGGGGGCCACCGCCGCGAGTTGGCGTGTGTCCCTGCTCCAGTTGGCAGGTAGCCCCATACTCGCCGAGGCGGTGCTGAACGATCTTGGCGACGCTCTGCCGGCGGAATTGCGTACGGCCAGCGCGCTGACGGGCGCGATCGAGATCAGCGCGCCGGTATCAGACGACGGTCGCACCGCGGCCGATATCGTACGCATTGCGGCGACCGTCGAGTCGCCTGAGGTGGCGATGCAGATCGCCAATGCGTGGGCGACGCAGTTTATCGCTCACATCAACCGCGTCTATGGGGAAATCCCCCCGGAGACGATCGAGGCCGTGGCGGCGGAGCAGACCAGAGCCAAAACGCAATTCGACCAGGCCCAGCAAGCCCTCCAGGCCTTCATCGGCGAAAGCAACGTGGCCTCGCTCCAGCGCGAGATTGAGGGGTTGTCGGCTGTGCTCGCCGCGCGGCAGGAGGCCAACGCAGCGCGGCTGACCGCCGTCGCCGGTGCAAGCGACGCCACCGCAACCGGTCTGATCAACGCCGGCAACGAGGGGCGGATTCATCACTTCGCCCAACTCTATGGCCGGCGCAACGCCGCCCTCGCCCAGCTCGACCAAGCGACCCAACTGGCCGCCCAACTCGAGCTAGGGGGAGACGCGGCCGCGGCCAGCACTGCCCAGGCCCTCCAGTTACTCAAGAATCATGTCTTTGCGCCGAACGGCGACACGGCGCTTCCCACCGTGGTGGCGCTACCGCTGGAAACGGCGGGCACAACCGTAGACACCGCGGCGCTGCTGCAGGATGCCCACGCGTTGGTCACGGTGCTGACCGCCTATGTCGCCGAGCTCAACGCGGCACTGGACGGCTATGTCGTGGAGCAGGCAGCGGGGACCGGCATGCCCGTATCGCTCGCAGCCCAGGCCGCCATGACCGGTACGACCGCGGCGACGGGCGTCGCGGCGATTCCGGGCTACGACGCGTTTGTGACAAGCCAAGCAAACCTGATGGAACTGGACGCACAGATTCGGACCATGCGCGGCCAACTGGAAGCAGAGATGGCGCGCGAACGCGAGCTAACCCAACAGCGTGACTTGGCGTGGACCGCCTATGACGCCTTGAGCAATAAACTGGTGGAGCTGAATATGGCGCGCACGGCGGCCAATTCCGAAGTCCGGCTGGGCAGCACAGCGGTCATGCCCAGTAAGCCGGTCGCCCCGCCCAGCCTGAAGCTGCCCATCGCCGCCGCCACCGCCGCGGCCTTCTTCGGCGCGATCCTGCTCGCTTTCGCGGTCAACCTCCTGGGCGGTAAGCCCTTCCTGGCCCGCCGCTAACACCGGACGCTTGCTATGACGATTCACTTTGGCACCGACGGCTGGCGCGCCGTCATCAGCGACGAATTCACCTTTGAGAATGTGCGCCGGGTCGCCCAGGCCATCGCCGAGGAGACGCTCCAGACGACCCCCTGGGTCGCCGCGCCGAGCGTGGTGGTCGGCTTTGACACCCGCTTTCTCAGTGACCGCTACGCGGGGGCCGTCGCCGAGGTGCTGGCGGCGAACGGGCTGCATGTCTGGCTGACGCAGGCCGACGCGCCGACGCCCATGGTCAGCTTTGCCATCGTGGACAAGGCCGCACAGGGCGGCGTCATGATCACAGCCAGCCACAACCCGCCCCGCTATAACGGCATCAAGCTCAAAGCCGCCTATGGCGGGTCGGCCAGCCCCAGCGTCGCCAAGTCCGTCGAGGCGCGCATCAATGCCGCCCTCCAGGCGCCGCGCCGGATGGAGATTGACGAGGCCATCCAGCGCGGCCTGGTCACTCGCTTCAACCCTCTGCCCGCCTACGAGACCCATCTGCGCGGCCTGGTCGACTTTGAGCGCATCCGCCAGGCCAAGCTGTGCGTCGCCGTGGACGCCATGTACGGCGCGGGCCGCATCTATCTGCGCCGTTTGCTGGAGGATGCCGGCTGCCAGGTCACCGAGCTGCGCGCCGAGATGAACCCCGGCTTCAACGGCATCCACCCCGAACCCATCGCCCGCCATTTGCAGCCGCTCATCGACCTGATGCGTCAGGGCGACCACGCGGTCGGCCTGGCGACCGACGGCGACGCCGACCGCATCGGCGCGGTCGACCCCACGGGGCGCTTTATCGACCCCCACGGCATCATGGCGCTCTTGCTCGACTATCTGGTCATCGACCGCGGGCTGCAGGGCAGCGTGGTCAAGACCGTCAGCACTACGCAGATGCTCAACCGGCTGGCCACGCGCTATGGCCTAGCCATCCACGAGACGCCGGTGGGCTTCAACCATATTTGCGACTTGATGCAGCAAGAGGATGTGTTGCTGGCCGGGGAAGAAAGCGGCGGTATCTCCATGCGCGGCCATATCCCCGAAGGCGACGGTGTGCTCATGGGGCTGCTCTTGGTAGAGATGGTCGCGGCCAGGGGCAAGGGGTTGTCACAACTACTGGAGGAGATGATGGCCGCGCCCGATGTGGGCGTCTTCTGCTATGCGCGACTCGACCAACCAGTGCGCCCCTTTAAGAAAGCGGAGTTGGTGCGCGGCCTCGTGGCCGCCGCGCCCGCCCGGCTTGGTGATGTCCCCGTGGCGGGCATCAACGACCGCGACGGCGTCAAGTTCGTCTTGGCGGACAACAGTTGGCTGCTGATCCGGCCCAGCGGCACGGAACCAGTGCTGCGGATCTATGCCGAAAGCCACAGCGACGCCCAGGTGCAGCGCCTATTGAGCGACGGCGCGGTGTTGGCTGAGCATCTCTTGGGCGCGGCGCAGTTCGGCGGCGGGGGCTAGCTCAGGATCAATCGCGCGAGGGTCGCCGCCAGCGAGAGCAGCGCCAGCAGACTCAGCAGCGCGACCAATGCGCCCGGCAGCAACGTCGCCGTCAGCGCCGGTCCCCACGCCAGCTTGGTCACCGCGCGCACCCCGGCCACATACATCAGCGCCATCCACACCACACCCACGACGATCGCCACCGCCCCCAGACACGGGATCGGGCCAAGCCCCAGCAGCACAAGCGGGACCGCCGCATAGCTGGTGCTGCGGAAAAGCTGCTGGAGCGTCGCGCCGGCGCCGAAGCCCTTGGCGCACACCAGCACGCCCGCGCCATAGACAATCCACCACGCCAGCCAGCGCAGCGGCCAGTTGATCCAGCCGCCCAACGCGCTCAGGAACGCGACCAGCCAGCCCGGCAGGACCGACGGCGGCAGCACCGCGATGGTGCGCGCCGTGCGCCAAAGCTCCGCCCACGGCCCCGGCGCGGCCGCCTCGCCCGCCCCGCGCGCCCATTCGGCCAGGGGTGCGATGACGCCGGCGCGGGTCGCCATGCCCCATACCAGCAGAAAAGGCAGCAGTCCCGCCACCAACGCGGCCAGGACCACCAGCCCCATCCCCTGCCGCATGGAGAGCGCGGCGGCATCGCCGGCCAAGTCCAGTTGGAGCGCCGCCTGCACCTGTCGCCGCGACGGCAGCCAAGCCGACCAACGATTGGCGGTGCGCACCGCCAGGCTTCCATCGGCGCGCAAGAAGCTCATGCTCATCGCACACCTCCCAGGGCCATCATGCTCCCCATCAACGCGGCCGCGGACACCGCCAGCAGCAGGATCAGCGCGGGCGCAGCCAGCACCGCTAACGCCGCCCGCGGCCAGGGCAAATCATGGGCCACCTCCACGCCGCGATATGCGATGAGCAGCCCCCACACCGTCAGCAACAGCGACGGGACCGTCACCAAAGGGACCGCGGTCAAGACGGCCAGCACATGCGGCGACGCGGACAGCGCCGTCGCGCCCAACGTCTGGCCGAGCTTGCCCGTCCCGCCCAGTTGCCGGGCCGCGACGTGGCTAACCAGCCCCAGCAAGAGCCACTGTACTACCAGTCCCACCGGCGTCATCAGCGCGCCGAAGAGGCGCGCCAGCCCTGCCCCATAGCCCAGCATCCCCGCGGCCCAGGGCCAGTTGGCGCGCAAGACCGTCTCCACCACGGCCGCGTCGGCCGTGGGCGCAACCATCGGCAGCACGTGTTGCACACCCTGGATGAATGTTTCGCGCACCGCGGCGGCATCCGGCAAGCTGGCCGTCAGTAGCAGACCGCCCACCACTCCGGCCGCCGCCGCCAACGTCCCGACGCAGGTAACGAAAAACAAGCCCTCGACCCAGGGGTTATCGTCTTCGACTAGGGTCAGGAAAGGCTCCGCATCCAACACGAGCGCCTTGCCTGCCAGGGCAGGATAGCTCTTTGGTTGTAACATGCAGACCGTCCGCTTCTCACGGCAAACTCACATGGCAAATTCGCAGGACAAAACAGCGACCGACTGTCCCGCTTATCATAGCACAGCGCCACACCGGCAAACAATGCCCTCGTCCCAAGCCGGAAATACGCCTCGGTTCGCGAGACCTGCTTGTCCATTGGCGCGCCCCTTGCTATACTGATCCCAGTGCAGCCATGCGTCGGGGTCGCGCCGCCGCTCCCATGACCACCCTCAACCCGGCGTTTAATCAAGGCGAGATCCTGTGTCCGATCGAAGCTGAGTTGTTGACCGGTCCGTCCGTCCAGTTGTGTGAGCAGGCGGCTTGAGCCGGATGCGTGCGTCCGGCGTGTCGAGTCAGCGTGTCATCCTTGTCCTGGCAGCGCGCGGCAGTCGGTTGGTCACAGGGACAGTTCATGGG
>CAYJQA010000434.1:0-5262 GCA_964372065.1 uncultured Litorilinea sp. | reverse complement strand
GCTGGCCGGCGAGCCAGCGGTCGATCCGTTCGCCGGGGTCGGTGTCAACGCACAGCGTCTGCACGGTGGTAGCGCCCTTCGTGGGTGTCACGTGGCGGGGCGTTAGGCGTCCTCGTGGGACACGGTTGGCGTGCGTGCGCCGGTCTGCTCGCCAGTGGACGACTTGTGCTGGCGGAGGTCTTCGGTAAGGATGTAGATGCCCAGACAGATGACGCCGACGACAATGGCCGAGTCGGCCACATTGTAGTTCGGCCAGTAGTAGACGTCCGGAATCCCCATCTTGACGAAATCGGTCACATAGCCCTGGTAGAGCCGGTCAAGCACGTTGCCCAGCGCGCCCCCAAGCTGGAGGCCCAAGAGCACGCGAATCCCGCGCTGCTCGGCGGGGAGCGCACCGGCGTAGTAGAGGATCACGGCGGCGACGATCGTCGCAACGACGACGAACAACCAGCCCATGCCCTGGAAGAGACCGAAGGCAGCGCCATAGTTGGGGACGTGCTCGAAGCGGAAGTAGTCGCCGATAGCCTCGATGGGTACCGCGTAGGCATACATGGGGATCGCGTCGCGGACGAGCTGCTTGGTCCACTGATCGAGGCCGATCACCACGGCGGCAATCACGATGACAGGCCAGGCGCGGCCGATCCACAGGGAGGTTCGATTCATGGGTATGCGTTCACTAGTCCTCTGGAAGGGGCGCAGCGCGCCCAGCCGCACGTTGCTCGCCCGCCAAGACGCGGGCCGCAGCAACATTCTACCGCATTGGGATGCAAATGGTGAATCTCCTGCCGTGTGCTATACTGCGGTGAACGTCAACCGGGCGGGGCGGTCGCGTCCCGTAATGATATAGAGGAGTGGAAGGATGCCCCGCGAGATTACCGTTGCTTTGGTGCAGATTGCTCCTGTATTGGCGAGCACTGAGGCCAATCTACGTAAGATGGGCGACTATGTTGAGCGCATCTGTAGCGAACAGCGCACCGACCTAATCGTGTTCCCTGAACTGAGCTACACGGGGGCTGAACTCGGCATCCGGGCGACCGATGTGGCGGAACGCGTGCCGGGTCATGCCACCAACTATCTGGCCAAGCGCGCCAACGATTTTGGGACCCACATCGTCTTTGGCCTGGTGATCAAGGAGAAGGTCGAGAGCATCCTGTACAACGGCGCGGTGTGTGTCGGGCCGGAAGGCAGTGTGGTGGCCGAGTATCGCAAGGTGCACCTGCTAGGCGAAGAGCGCCAGGTCTATCGCAACGGCTTCCGCTTCATGACGGTGGAAGCCGAGTGGGGCCGCTTTGGCATGTTGGTAGGCGTGGACTTGGCGTTCCCGGAGGCGGCCCGCTCGCTGACGCTGGATGGGGCGGAACTGGTGGTCGTGAGCGCCAACTGGGAAGAGCAGGCCCATGCCGCCTGGCGGGCGCACCTGATCAGCCGGGCGTGCGAGAACTCTATCTACATGGCCGCGGCGAACCGCGTGGGCGAAGAGCCGACGCGGCGTTTTGCCGGGGACAGCCTGTTGGTTGGCCCGACCGGCGACATTTATACCGTATTGGATGAACCGATTGAGGGCTATGCGGTGGCGACAGTTGACCTGGACGCGGTGCGCCAGGTGCGCGAGGATCGCCAGTTGATCCAATATCGCGAGCCGCTTGCCTATCGCTCCATCGTCAAGAAATACTAGCGGGCGTGCGCCAAGGCGAGCCGGTATCGACAGTGACGCGACGGCAGCAACGCATAACGGAAGAGACGCCGCGGCATGGCTAAGCTGGAGCGCATCGAGAGCGGAGAATGGCAGCGCGACCCGGAGCTGGGCGATTATCGGGCGGAATGGTTGACCGATGTCTTGGTGGAGCGGGCCACGTTGCAAGCGCAGGCCGGGGAGCGCACGCTCGGTCCGGAGATGCCGTGGGTGGTGATCGGCCAGCCCGGCTATGTGTGGGCGCGCTTCTGGTTTCGCCGCGAGGGATGGGTCGTCGACAAGTACTTCGATGCGCGCGGCCGGACGTTCGGCTACCTGGCGCATGTGTGTGGACCGATTGACCATCACAGCGGCCGGCTTACGGCGGAGGTGTACGGGCTGCGGCTGTGGGTGAGTGAGTCGGGCCGCGTGACGGTCATCGGGGAGCAGCATTTCGATCTAGCCGCACAGAGCGGCGGAGTCGCGCCCGTGGCGCTGGAACTGGCGGAACAGCGCATCCGCGAGCTGACAACGATGACCGCACAGCGGCGGTTTCCGCCAGCGTTTGTGCGCAATTTCGGTATCTTGTTGGGATAATGAGCGATGATCGCGATTCTTGACTATGGCGTGGGTAACCTACGCAGCGTCTACAAGTCGTTCGAGACGGTGGCAGCGCCATTGGGGATTCCGGTGGACATCGTGGACCGGCCTACCGACCTGACGCGGTGGCGGGCCGTGGTGCTGCCGGGGCAGGGCGCATTCGGCGATAGTATCGACAACTTGCGGCGGCAGGCTTTGGCGCAGCCGCTGCTGGAGGCGGTCGAGGCGGGCTTGCCGGTGTTGGGCATTTGTGTGGGGATGCAACTGTTGTTCGACGGCAGCGAGGAAATGGGACAGCACGAGGGGCTGCACGTCATCCCCGGCCGCGTGCTACGCTTCCCGGAAACCATGCCCGACCCCCTGCATGCAGGGCGCGTCCTGCGCGTGCCGCAGATCGGCTGGAACCAACTGCATCGCAGGGCGGCGGATGATCTGTTGGACGGCGTGCCCGACGGGGCCTACGCGTATTTTGCCCACAGCTACTATTGCCGGCCGGACAAGGATGACGCGGTGCTGGCGGCGACGGATTACGGCCTCGACTATGCGAGCATCGTGCGCTATCGCAATGCCTGGGGAATCCAACCCCATCCGGAGAAGAGCCACACGGTAGGATTGCGCATCCTGGCGAATTTCATGCGGATGGTGGTATCCCTACCCGTCCCGTCCAACTGAGAATCGCGCACGGACCCGCGCTCGGCGATGCAACTCATTCTGATCACCCATGCCCATACCCTGGCCGTGGCCGACGCGGCAGCGGACCTTTGGCGTTTGTCGCCGGACGGCGAGGCGCAGGCGGCGCGGTTGGCGCAGGCGGCATTCTGGCCGCACGTGAGCCGGGTCGTGGTGAGCAGTGAGCCGAAGGCCCGGCTGACCGTCGCCGGGGTATGCCAAGCACGGGGATTGCCCGTGTGGGTGGACGCGCGCTTTGATGAACTGCGGCGAAGCGGGTGGGTCGAAGGCTACGCGGACGCGGTGACCGCAGTGTTGGCGCAGCCCCAAGCCAGCCTGCACGGTTGGGAGCCGGCGTCGCAGGCACTCCAGCGTGGTCTGGACGGCCTGGCCGCACTGCAACTGCGGTGTCCCGGCGAGACGGTGGCGCTGGTCGGGCACGGCATCCAGTTGAGCTTGCTGCGGGCGCATTTGTTGGGCCGGGCAACTGTTGATCCCGGCGAGTGGGCGGCGCTGCCGTTTGCCGCCCATGCGCGCGTCGATTTGGCGGCGGGCCGCATCGTCGAGGACTTCGCCCTGAGCGAACAGAGCCGGGGACGCGCCTAGCGCACACTTGAGATGGGGCTAGACCAGAGGGGTATGCGCGGTTACGGTGCGGTCTGAGAAACTGTGGTAACGTGCCAGGAAGGGCGGCTGTGGCCGCCATGACTTGACGAGCAGGCGTCGACGCGGCCACGAATGAGTTCGCGACTTGGGACAGCTATGATCATCTATCCGGCAATCGATTTGCGTCATGGGCGCTGTGTTCGTCTGCGGCAAGGCGATCCAAATGCCGAGACCGTGTTTGGCGACGATCCGGCCGCCATGGCGCGCCACTGGGTGAGCCAGGGCGCTGAATGGCTGCACGTGGTCAACCTGGACGGCGCGTTGGGCGCGACGCAGGCGCAGCTTGAGCAGCTTCACGGCGATGCACGCGCACCGAGTCTCCCGCTGAACCTCGCCCGGCTGCTGGAAATCCGGCGCAGCGTCGTGGTCCCCATCCAGTTTGGTGGGGGATTGCGAACCGCGGAGGACATCCGGCTGGCGCTGGAACTGGGCGCGGATCGCGTCATCCTGGGGACGGCTGCGGTCGAGAAGCCGCGCTTGGTGGCCGAGGCCGTGGAGCAGTGGGGCGTGGAGCGGATCGCGGTTGGGATCGACGCGCGCGACGGCAAGGTGGCGACGCACGGCTGGCAGGAAACCAGTCGCGTGGATGCGGTGGAACTCGGCCACAAGGTACATGCCTTAGGTATCCGCCGGGTGGTGTACACGGATATTGGGCGCGACGGGATGCTGACCGGCGTCAATGTGGAGGCCACCGCGCGTTTGGGCGATGTGACCGGTCTGAGCGTCATCGCCAGTGGCGGCGTCGCCGGGATCGGCGACATCGAGATGCTCAAGGCGCACGAGCATTTCAACATTGGCGGCGTGATTGTGGGGCAGGCGCTGTATACGGGTAACCTTGACCTGACCCGGGCCATTGCGCTGGGGCATGAACGTCTGCGCCGGCGCAGCGCGGGACTCGTGCCCTACCGCATGGGCGGCAACGGCGTGGAGTACCTGCTGCTGTTCAACTCCTATTTTGAGCAGTGGCAGTTCCCGCGCGGGGGTGTGCATAACGGGGAACACGATCTGGCCTGCGCGCGACGGGAGTTTCAGGAGGAGTCCGGGCTGCAGATTGTGCGCGTCCATGATGACTGCCGCAGTGAACTGCACTATGAGTCGCATATCCGCAACTACGAGATTGACCGGACGATTGTCTATTATCTGGCGGAGGTCGGCGCGGGCGATATCCGGCTGAGCAATGAGGACCACTGCGAGGCGCGTTGGGTGAACGCCCAAGAGGCTTGGGACCTGTTGACCGAGACGTCGCCGGAGCAACTGCCGGCCCTGGACGCTGCCGCCGCCTATCTGTCTGACCTGCATGCGCGCACGGGCTGAGGCGCGGGAGAAACCGAATGTTGGCGAAACGGGTAATCCCCTGTTTGGATGTCAAGGACGGGCGAGTCGTCAAGGGTGTGAACTTCGTGGACTTGGTCGACGCCGGCGACCCGGTCGAACAGGCGCGGGTGTACGATCAAGAAGGCGCGGATGAGTTGGTGTTTCTTGACATTACGGCCACACACGAAGCGCGCGACATCGTCATCGACATGGTGCGGCGCGTGGCGGATTCGGTCTTCATCCCGTTTACGGTGGGCGGCGGGATCCGGACGGTGGAAGACATGCGCGCGATCTTGCTGGCCGGGGCCGACAAGGTGAGCATCAACAGCGCCGCCGTGCAC
>CAYJQA010000433.1:0-5328 GCA_964372065.1 uncultured Litorilinea sp. | reverse complement strand
CTTCAACCCCATTGAAGCGCGCTACCAAGCTGCGCTACGCCCCGTCCGTGATGTGGTAGTATAGCAGACAGGGTAGGCGATGGCAAACTGATTGCCGGTTGCGTATCCGCTATGCCTGCGCCCCCGGAGCGCCCATTGTGTATCGCCGTGCGCTGCGCCTGATCGCGTGGTTCCTGGCCGCCGCCCTCCTTCTGGGCGGCGTGTCCCCGCGCGGCGTTGGGCAAGTCTACCTCCCGCTGGTGGACGGCCCGCGCGGGCTGCTCATCGCCGCGGCCTATACCGACCCAACCCTCACCGGCGAAGGCGACGAAGCTATCCTGCTCTGGAACGCCGGTCCCGCCGCCGTCAACCTGGCGGGTTGGTCGCTTGCCGCCGGGACGCGCACCGCGTCGTTTCCCGCCGCGGATGCGCTGCTCCTCCTGCCCGGCGCACGCGGCTGGTGTACGGCGGAGGCCACGCGCTTTCGTGTCAGCTTTGGCGTCGCGCCGATCTGCGAGTGGGCCGGCAGCGACCCCGCCGTGCCCGACCTGGAGGGCAGTTTGCGCCTAACCAACAGCGGCGGCGCGATCCTCCTGCGCGATGCCGGCGGCCGGGTCGTGGATACGCTGCTCTACGGCGCGGCGACCGGCCCCGTCCCCGGCTGGACGGGCACGGCCGCACAGCTCTACACGCGCGGCGCGATCGGCGTCGCCGGCCAGCTCTTTGCGCGCAAGCTCGACTCCGCGTCCGGGCTGCCCCTGGACCAAGACCGCGCCGCCGACTGGGCGGGCGACCTTGGTGATCTGGCGTGGGGCCGCCGCGTGCGGCTGCCGGGCTGGGGCGGCTGGGACGCAGCCGATGGGCTGCGCCCCGCGCCGGTGACCGCTAACGCCGCCATCACCGTGGCCGTCGCACCCGAAGGTCTCTTTACGCCCCTGGCTGCCGCCCTGGCCGCCGCTCAGACCAGTCTGGACCTCAGCCTCTACACGCTGGAGCATCCCGAACTGACCGCACTCATTGCCGCCGCAGCGCGCCGTGGCGTCGCCGTGCGCATCCTGCTGGAGGGCGGGCCATCGGGCGGCGTCACCGACCTGCAACGCTGGTGCGTCCAGCAGATCGCGGCCGCGGGCGGCGATGTGCGCTATCTCGCCCCCGGCCCCGCCGCGCCCGCCGGTCTGGCTCCACGCTATCGCTTCGCCCACGCCAAGTATGGCGTGGTAGACAAACGCCTGGCGCTGGTGGGCACGGAGAACTTCGGCTGGGAGGCCATGCCTCTCCCGGCCGGCGCGCCGGTGGGCGGTCGCCGCGGGGCCTATCTGCTCACCGACGCGGCGGGGGTGGTCGCGGCCCTGGCGGCCATCTTTGCCCGCGACTGGTCGCCCGACCGCTTCGCCGACCTCTATCCCTACACCCCGGGCCATGCCCAATATGGCGACCCGCCGCCCGGCTATACGCCGCCGTCGATGCCTGTCTTTTTCATGGACGACGCGCCCTTCGCCGCGCCGGTAACGGTCAGCGGACCGGCCGCATTCGTGGTCCAAGCCGCGCCCGAAAACGCCATGCGCCCCGACGCTGGGCTGCTGGCGCTGGTCAACCAGGCCGGGCCGGGCGATGAAATCCTGTGGGCGCAGCTCTACGAACACCTGTATTGGGGCGACGCCACCAGCAACCCCATCGCCGACCCCAACCCGCGGCTAGTGGCGCTGATCGCGGCCGCACGCCGCGGCGCGCAGGTGCGCGTGCTGCTCGATAGCCTCTTTGACGACGCCACGGATGACCGCAGCAACCGCGCTACCGCGGACTATCTCAACGACCTAGCCGCGGCGGAAGGGCTGGACCTGGCGGCGCGCGTCGGCAATCCCACCGGCGGCGGGCTGCACGCTAAGATCGCACTGCTGCGCGTGGGCGTCGCGACCTGGTCCGCCGTGGGCAGCCTCAACGGCGGCGAAATCAGCCACAAGGTCAACCGCGAGGTGGTGTTGTTCACCGACCAACCCGCAGTCTATGCGCGGTTGGTGGCGGTCTTTCTGCACGATTGGGCGTTGGTCGCGCCCTAACGGTAGCCGGCGCTGGCCTTTGACCCGTTCGCGGAAACACCGGCCCAAGCACGGCGCTTGACCCCAACGCTCCAGTTCAGCCAGGTATGACCTCCACCGGACAGACATAGTGCGTCCGCAGGCCCAGCACCCGCTTTGCACCCGACAACGTGCAGACGCCACGCGCCGGCAGATTTCGCGACGAATTGCCGACCATCACTTGCACGGTCACCGGTTCGACGGCCAGTTGCATGGCTGCGTCATAGTAGGCGAGCAGTTCGACCGGCAGAGTGAACGTGACGCGCTTGCGCTGGCCCGGATCGAGATGCACGCGCCGGAAGCCGCGCAGTTCCTGCACCGGCCGCGTGACGCTGGCGCCATCCGTGCGCGTGTAGAACTGCACTACCTCGTCGCCGGCGCGGTCGCCCGTATTCACCACATCGAGCGCGACCTGCACAGCGCCGTCCGCGGCGACACTCTTCGGCGTGACGGTCAGGTTCTCGAAGGCAAAGGTCGTGTAGCTCAGCCCAAAGCCAAAGGGGAAGAGCGGTTCGTTGCTCTCATCTGCATAGGGCCCGTAGAAGAACGAGCGTGCGCCCGATGGCCGGTGTGCATAGTAGATCGGCACCTGGCCTGGGTGGCGCGGGAAGGTGATCGGCAGCTTGCCGCCGGGGTTGGCTTCGCCGAAGAGCACCTCGGCCAGCGCCGGCGCGCCTTCGGCGCCGGGCAGCCACGCCTGGAGCACGGCCGGCGCCGCGTCCACCAGTTCCGGGATCGCATAGGGCCGGCCCGTGACCAGCACGAGCACCACGGGCGTGCCAGTGGCGACGATGGCCTCGACCAGCGCGGCCTGGACGCCGGGCAGTGCCAGGTGCGCGCTGTCACGGAATTCGCCCGACGTGCACGCCGGGATGAGGCCGGCCTTGTCGCCCACCACGACGACCGCCACCTCGGCCCGGCGCGCGGCCTCCACGGCTGCGGCAAAGCGCGCGGTCGAAGATGAGTTCACGTCGCAGCCCTTGGCGTAGTGCACCTGTGTCGCGACCGGCGCGGCGCGGCGGATCGCCTCAACCACGCTGATCATGTCGGCATAGTTCTCGACCAGTTTGAGCGACTCCGGCACCGGGTGCTCGGATAAGCCCAGGCCCTTGAAGGTGATCAGCGTCTCGATGTGCGCAGGGTAGGAGTAGTCGCCCAGCAGGTTGCGCGTGTCGTCAGCGTTGGGGCCGATGACGGCGATGGAGGACAAGGTCTTCGGCAGCGGAAGCAGTTCGCCCGCATTCTTGAGCAGCACCAGGGACTTGCGTGCGATCTCGCGTGCGACCGCGCGCTGTTCCGGCGTGTCGAAGACGGCCGGCACCGCGTCCGGGTTGACGTATGGCCGCTCGAAGAGACCAAAGGCGAACTTGGCGGCCAGCACGCGGCGCACGGAGCGGTCGATCAGTTCCTCGGTAATCTCGCCGGCAGCCACGGCGTCACGCAGCGGGTGGCCGTAGGCGTTGGTGCTAGGCAGTTCCACATCCATGCCCGCTTCCAGCGCCAATTGTGCAGCATGCGCCTTATTGCGCGCTAAGTGGTGGTAGCTCTCCAGTTGGTGGATAGCCATGTAATCCGAAACGACCAGCCCGTCGAAGCCCCATTCTTCGCGCAGGAGGCGTGTCATCAACGCGTACGAGCTGCTGCAAGGCTCGCCGTCCATCTCATGGTAGGCCGGCATGATGGAGGCCAGTTTGGCGACGCGCACGGCCGCTTCGAAGGGCGCCAGGTAGACTTCGCGCAGTTCCCGTGGCATGATGCGCGCTGGCGCCCAGTTGAGCCCGCCGTCCGAGGCGCTATACCCCACAAAGTGCTTGCCGGTCGCCATGACACCGTCGGTCCAATCGTCGCCCTGCAGCCCGCGAATATAGGCCGCGCCCATGCTCGCCGTAAGATAGGGATCCTCGCCGAAGGTCTCTTCCGTGCGCCCCCAGCGCGGGTCGCGCGCAATGTCCAGCACCGGCGCCAAGCCCTGGTGGACGCCCACGGCGCGCATCTGGCGGCGGATGATCTGCGTCATCGCCTCGACCAATTCCGGCTCCCAGGTGCTGGCAATCCCGATGATCTGCGGAAAGTTGGTGGCGCCATTAGCCAGGAATCCGCTGCAGCACTCGTCATGGATCAGCGCCGGGATGCCCAGCCGCGTTTCTTCGACGAGAAACTTCTGGATGACGTTGGCAAGGCGCGCCGTCTCCACCGGGCCGAGGCTGCTGCCGCCGGCCAGGCGCGTCACCTGGCCCAGGCCATGCGCCATGCGCGCTTGCGCCCACTCGCGGTTCAGCCCCAGCTCGTCCGCGATTTCGTAGACCCAGAGACTGCCGAGTTGGGCGATCTTTTCCGCGAGCGTCATGCGACCCAGGAGGTCGTCGACGCGTTGCTTGATTGGCAGGCGCGCATCTCGATACGCGGCCGTTCCCGTCATGGTAGTTTGCATAGTCTGATAACCCCTTTGGGTTGGAGTGGTTAGTCAGACCTTCCGGGAAGCTCCAGACTTTCCGGAAGGGTAACGTTGGAAACAAATCTCACGGTCGCAGCAAGCGATCCCCAGCCGGTGGGGCGTGCAGCCGCTGCGTTTCAATCGGCCTGCGCCGTGTCGGCATACAGGTGGCAACTGACGTGCGCGCCGTCCACGCGGACGTTGGGCGGCCGCGTGGTACGGCAAATGTCCATCACCAGGGGGCAACGGCCGGCAAAGCGGCACCCCTGACGCAGATACTCGTCCTGCTCGGTGTCGGAGAGCTTGATCTCGCCCTGCCAGCGGCGGGTGGGGTCGGCCTCCGGGATCGATGCGCGTAGAAGCTGCGTGTACGGATGCTTGGGCGTCATGAGCACCTGCTCCACCGTGCCCATCTCGACGATGTCGCCGCGGAACATGATGGCGATGCGGTCGCACACGTAGTAGGCAGTCGCCAGGTCGTGGGTGATGTAGAGCACGCTCACGCCCATCTCATCGCGCAACTTCTTGAAGAGATTGACGATCGACATGCGCAGCGAGGCATCGACCATGGAGACCGGCTCATCGGCGATGATGAGTTGCGGGTCGGTGAGCAAGGCACGCGCGATGGAGATGCGCTGGAGCTGGCCGCCCGAAAACTCGCTGGGGTACTTGCCCGCCAGGTCTTCGTAGGTCAGGCCGACGAGACGCAACTTGGTATCAATGCGTTCAACGGCCTCCCGTTTGGTCCCGCCAAGCCGGTAGTTCCGGATGGTCTCGAAGAAGTAGCGATCGACGGTGCGCAAGGGGTTGAAGGCGGCGAAGGGATCCTGAAAGATTGCC
>CAYJQA010000432.1:0-5335 GCA_964372065.1 uncultured Litorilinea sp. | reverse complement strand
CTGGAATGCCTACCTATGGCCCCTGATCAACGACAGCGGGCGCGCGTATTACACATTGCCCGTCCGGCTGAGTTTCTTCCGCGGCTAATCGACCACCCAGTGGGAAAAGATCATGACCGGCGCGAGCCTGGCAACCTTGCCC
The DNA here is from genome assembly GCA_964372065.1 of uncultured Litorilinea sp. Lineage (GTDB taxonomy): Bacteria > Chloroflexota > Anaerolineae > Caldilineales > Caldilineaceae > QEUY01. The sequence continues at coordinate 5,193 of CAYJQA010000432.1, read as the reverse complement.
CTGCTGATTGTCTTTTTCATCTTCCAACGCCAAATCATCAAAGGGATTGCCCTCACCGGCATCAAAGCCTGACCGGCCCGCCCGGTCGCCAGGAACCCGCCCATGCCCGCAGCCGCCTTTCCCCATCCCGAATACGCCCGCACCGTCCTCCGCCCGGCCTACGCTGCCGCCGTGGACGACCTCTTTGCGCCCATGCTGGCCGCCCACGAAGCCCACGCCGTCATGCTGGCCGAATGCGCCATCATCACCCCGGCCAATGCCGCCGCCCTGTTGGCTGCCGTGGCGCAGATCCGCGCCGAAGGCGTGAGCCAGTTGGTCTACGAACCCGGCGTCGAGGACCTCTTCTTTCGCGTCGAGGCCCGGATCATCCAGCTCGTCGGTCCCGACGACGGCGGCAACCTACAGTTGGCGCGCAGCCGCAATGACCTCGGCCAGGCCCTCGCCCGCATGGCCCTGCGCCCCATCCTGCTCGACCTCTACGCCGATCTGCTGTGGCTGCGCCGGACAGTCCTGGAGCTGGCGCAGCGCCATCTGCACACCCTCATGCCGGGCTACACTCACACCCAGCCGGCGCAGCCGGTGACCTTTGCCCACTATCTGGCCGGTGTGCTGACGGCGCTGGCAAAGGACCAAGCCCGGCTGGCGCGGGCCTATGCCAACGTGAACGAATCCCCGTTGGGCGCGGCCGCTTTCACCGGCACCGGCTTTGCCATCGACCGGGGCCGTCTGGCCGATCTGCTCGGCTTTGACGCCGTCATTGCCAGCACGCACCACAGCATCGGCGCGGCCGACCACCTCACCGACACCGCCTTTGCCGTGCAATCGCTCGCCGTCGGTCTGGGCCGCGTCACGCGCGACCTGCTGTTCCTGGCGACCCAGGAATCCGGCGCGATCCACATCCACGACAGTTTCATCCAAATCAGTTCCATCATGCCGCAAAAGCGCAATCCGGTCGTGCTGGAACACCTGCGTGCTCGCCTGAGCCGGGCGTTGGGCGCGGCCCAGACCGTTGCCATCCAGTGTCACAATATCCCCTATGGCGACACGCAGGACATCGAGGACGAGATCTGGCCGCCGCTGAGCACGGCCATCGACGCCGCGCAGCAGTCGATCCGGCTCTATCGGGAGGTCTTTGCGACGCTGGAACTGCGGACGGAGCATCTGGCCGCGCAGGCTGCGCGGGGCTTCACCACCGCCACCGAACTGGCCGATACCCTCGTGCGCACCACCGGCCTTTCCTTTCGCCAGGCCCATGCGGTGGTCGCCGCCGCCGTCAGTCAGGCCACGCGCGATGCCGCGACCGGCATCACGCTGGACCGCGTACAGGAGGCCGCGCAGCGCACCCTGGGCCGCCGCCTCGACCTCACCGCCGACCAGGTGGCGCAGGCGCTTGATCCGGAGCATTTCGTGGCGATCCGTTCAGTCTTGGGCGGCGTTGCGCCCCAGGCCACGTCTGCGGTGCTCGCCGCGCAAGCGGACGCCCTGGACGGCGACGACGCCTGGCTCCAGCGCGCTCACCAGCGGCTGGACCAGGCCGACCGCCTGCGCGAGCAAGCCGTGCAAACCCTGCACCAGTAACAATGCTTTGTCGTTAGCCGCCGCGGCGTGAGGTGAAGACATGGACGCCAAGCTGATCGCGCGTTATGCCGTCCGCGAAACCCTGGGGCTGGTCATCATGGGCATCGCCCTGTTCTGGCCGGCGGGCCGGCTGGACTGGTGGCCGGCTTGGGCAGTGATGGCGGTGATGGCGGCCTGGACCATCGCTACCGCCACGGTCATCCTGCGCTGGAACCCGGCGCTGTTGGCCGAGCGGCTTGGGCCGCGCCAGGGGGCCAAGCGCTGGGACGTCGCCATTATGAGCCTCCTCGGCTTGACGCAGTTGGCGCGGTACATCGTCGCCGGGCTTGACCAGCGCTACGGTTGGACGGGCGGACTCCCCCTTGGCGCGCAGATCGCCGCGGCGGTCGTGTGCGTCCTCGGCTACGCCCTGGTCGTCTGGGCCACGGCCACCAACAGCTTTTTCTCGCAGATCGTCCGCCTCCAGCCGGAGCGCGGTCAGACCGTCGTCGCGACCGGCCCCTACCACTACCTGCGCCATCCGGCCTACCTCGGCGCGCTGCTCTATGAGTTGGCCGTCCCCATCCTGCTGGCTTCCTGGTGGTCCGGCCTCGCGAGCGGACTGGGCGTGATCCTGCTCATCGTCCGCACTACCCTTGAAGACCGCACCCTGCTGGCGGAACTGCCGGGCTACGCACAGTACGCGCGGCAGGTCCGCGGCCGCCTGCTGCCGGGCATCTGGTAGGCGGGGGGCCGGGTGACGAACGTGCCGCGCGGAACCATTACCCCCTGAGGCCGGTGGCGCTGATGCCTTCCACCAGATAGCGCCGGAACGCGATAAAGACCACAAAGACCGGCACCCGCGAGAGGGGCGCACCGAACTGCCAAACGGCCGGCAGGTTGCCAAAGAAAAGCCGCAATAGCCGCGCTTGCACAGCCCAATTTCCGTGTCGGTCTCTGTCTCTGATGCTCGCCGATCGCAGGACGCGCCGCGCCTTTCTTTCGTTGGGCGTATGATAGAGACTACAATCTACAGTGTATGCTGGGTATCTCGACGACGTCCAAAACACCGTGATCCACCGGAATAATGGGTAACGCGCAGACATTTTCGCCCCCCTACATCATGGGTATTGACGCCGGCACCGAAGCTGTCAAGGCCGGCCTCTTTGACGCGACCGGAAAACGAATTGCCGTAGGTGTGCGCGCCTGCGGGACATCCTTCCCACGCCCCGGATGGGCTGAACAGAATCCGCATGAGTGGTGGGAGAATCTCGTCGGCGCGGTGCGCGACTGCTTGGCGAGCGCACAGATTAACGCGGCCCATATCGCCGGCATATGCGCAGATGCCACGACCTGCACGCTGGTGCCCATGCGCGCCGACGGAACAGCGCTCCGCCCGGCATTTCTGTGGATGGACGTAAGGGCCGCGGAACAGGCCGCCCGGATATTTGCGACCGGTCACGCGGCCTTACGCTACTGCCTGTCAGGCGTCAATGCCGAATGGATGCTCCCCAAAACCCTTTGGTTCAAGCGGGAGCAGCCGGAACTCTACGCGCAGACCGCATACTTGTGCGAATATACGGACTGGATCGCCTACAAACTCACGGGGCTTTTCACCCTCAACATCAACACCATCACGCAGCGCTGGTTTTATCACTCGCCTAGCGGCGGATGGCCCTCCGACTTCTTTGCTGCCGTCGGGTTGGATGACGTGGAGGGGAAGTTTCCCCAGAGATTATTGAAAGTTGGTGATGTGATTGGCCCGCTCGTCCCCAGTGCGGCCAGTGCTCTTGGGCTTCCGGCCGGTATCCCAGTGGCAGCCGGTGGGGGTGACGCGTTCATTGGGCTGCTGGGCCAAGGCGTGACCGAGCCGGGGGAGATGGGGATTATCATGGGATCGTCCAATGTGCTGTCCGCCCTCGCGGCGCATGAGGTCCATATTCCGGGCGTCTTTGGCAGTTTCCCAGACGCACTCATACCAGGGCTGGATCTCGTTGAGGCCGGCCAAGTATCCACTGGCTCGATTCTCACCTGGTTCCAGCGCAACTTCGCCCGCGATCTCGATGCCGCGGCCGCGGCTAGAGGGAAATCGCCCTTCCAGATTTTGGATCACGAAGCCGCTCAAGTGCCCGTCGGGTCCGAGGGGCTGATCGTCCTGGACTATTTTCAGGGCAACCGCACACCCCACATCGACGCCTATGCCAGAGGCGCTGTGTGGGGGCTTTCCCTGCAATCAAGCCGGGGCCATGTCTTCCGCGCCCTGATGGAAGGAATTGCCTACGGGTTGCGCGATATCGTGGATACATTGGAGAGCCATCACTTCGCCGTGTCACGCATTATCACCAGCGGCGGCGCAACGCGCAGCGATCTGTTCATGCAGATCTACGCCGACGTGCTGGGCAAATCGCTCTATGTGACGGTTGAGCCGGAGGCTTCGCTCATGGGGGCGGCTGTGGCGGCCGCCGTAGGCGCACAGATCTACCCGAGCTTATCCGAGTCTGCGCGAGCCATGGTGTCCACTGCCGGTGTCTACCAGCCCGACCTGTCGCGTCACGCTGAATACGCGTTCTATATGCACAGCTATCGAGAGACATACCGGCGTCTGCACGATCTGATGGAAGAAATGGGCCGGCAGTTGGGATAGAGCAGCGCCGCCCACCAGTATCCCTTTACGTCACAGGTGTTTGGCGCAGGGCCTGCGCCAAACGTTTCGTCTCCACACCAATAGGAGCAGAGAGCATGGCACAAGAGAGACCACAGATTGCAACTATCGACACCCACGCCATCGCCAACCTGATCGACTACTGCCACAAGCAGGGTATCGCCAAGCTGGTACTCGTGGCCGATCAAAACACGTTTGGCGTCCTGGGGCGCGCCGTTGAAACGCGTCTAAAGGACCAGGGTTTTGATCTGATACCGATCGTCTTCGCCAACCACGAAGTCATTGCCGATGCCCACCACATCTTGGAAATACTGGTTACGGCAGACCGTGAGCCGCGTACCTATGTCGCGGTCGGCTCGGGCACCATCACCGACATCACGCGTTTCGTCAGTTGGCGCACCAGCAACCCCTTTATCGCGATGCCAACCGCGCCTTCCGTCGATGGCTTCACTTCAATGGGCGCCCCGCTCATCCTGGGCGGCGTCAAGACAACCCTCCTCACGCAGCCGCCACAGGCCATCTTCGCCGATCTCGATACACTGGTCACGGCCCCCCGCGCCATGATCGCTGCCGGGCTGGGCGACATGTTGGGCAAGTATACGTCGGTTGCCGACTGGCGTTTGGGGCATCTCCTGTGGGACGAACCCTATGATGAGTCGATCGCCCAGCGCACCCTTGCCGCGGCCCAGCGCTGCGCCGACCAGACCGCCGCCATTGGGGCAGGATCGCGGGCCGGGATACTTGCCCTCATGGAAGGGCTCATCGAATCGGGCTATTGTATGCTTGATTTCGGCAGTTCGCGTAACGCATCGGGGACGGAACATCACTACTCCCACTATTGGGAGATGCAGTTGTTACAGGAAGGCCGACCGGCCATCCTGCACGGGGCGAAGGTCGGCGTGGCGACGGGTGTAGTCGCCCAGATGTAAGATCAGATCAAGGAACTTGGGCGCGCCCAAGTAGCCGCCCTGCGT
>CAYJQA010000431.1:0-5405 GCA_964372065.1 uncultured Litorilinea sp. | reverse complement strand
CCGGCCCGACCGCGCGTTGGAACGGGCGCGGCTGCTTGTCGCCACGCTGGAGGATCAAGGCATCGCGGTGGTCGTCCACGACGATCCCCATGCGCCGCCGCCCGCGCGTCTCTTTGACACGCAGCGCAGCGTGGCCGGGACGGACTATCGCACGGTGCTGCCTGCCCTGGTGCAGGGCGAGCGGGTGCGGGCGCGCGGGCGCGTCGACGCGCCCGCGCAATCCGCGTAGCGGCGGTATTGTACCGCCGGAGCGGGCGGGGCAAGAGAATGGGCGGGTATAGAAACCGCCCCTACGATAATTGCCCGGGCGGAGCGGCGGCAGAATCGGCAAGGAGAGGGGCATGGCTCCGTGGAGCATCGGGATTGACTTTGGTCACGGCGAAACGTCGGTGGCGGCGCTCAATCTGGCGCAGTTGCAGGTGCAGACCGACGTCGCGGTGCTGGAGTTGGACAATCAGAAGACTCAGGTCACGGCGATCGGGCGCAACGCGGCGGGCGACGTGCTGATCGGCCAGGCGGCGCTGACCACCGACGACGCCCATCAGACGCGCATTGGCTTCAAGGCCGACCCATCCACCGCGAGCGCCGACGCGTTGGCGCTCATGCGGCTCTATTTCCGCACGCTCTGCGCCCAGATTAAGCAGCAGCACGGCCTGGTGGGCGACCCGCAGACGCAGGTCTATGTGGGGATTCCGTCCGCCTGGCAGGATGCGCCGACCCAGGCCGCCTATCGCGACCTGCTCGCCAACGACATCGCGCCCGCGGTGCGCATGGTCCCGGAGTCGCGGGCCGCGCTGCTCCATGCGCGCGAGACAGGGCTGGTGACGAGCGAGGAGTTGGCGAGCACATCGGTGGTGATTGACCTAGGTTCGCTGACCACCGACATTACGCTGATGACCGGACTGGTGGAGACGCCGGAGGAATACGGGGCCGAGCTGGGCGCATCACTCATCGAAAAGGCGCTGCTGGACCGGCTGGGCGCGGCCCATGCCGACGCCCAGGCGCTGGCCGCGGCGTTCGCCGTGGAACCGGCGCATCTGAGCCGCTGCGAGCTGGCCTGCCGCCGGGCCAAGGAGGAGTATTTCCGCAACCCCACCCGCACCCGGCCCATCCTGGGCGGCGAGGTCATCACCGCGGACCTGGACTTCACCTTCCGGCTGACCGCGGCCGACATGGAAGACGTGCTGCACCGGCCCCTGCGCGAGAGCCTGCGCTTCCTGCCCTGGGGATCGGAGGTGGGCCGCGTGCTGGCGACCATCGGCCATCTGAGTTGGCCCGAAGCGTTCACCGTCATGGTGGACGATCTGGTGGACGCGCTGCGGGCGCAACGGCGACAGGTGGACTTTGTGCTGCTGACGGGCGGCGCGGCGCGCATGGATTTTGTGCAGCGCATCTGCCGCGCGCGCTTCGGCGAGCAGACCGTGCGCGTCGATACCGAGCCGGAGTTTGCCATCAGCCGGGGGCTGGCGCGCTATGGCGCGTTGGGGCCGCGGGTCAAGGCGTTTCATGCTGCGGTGGATGCGTTTATCGCGGGCGAACTGCCGGCGCTGGTCAACCAGGAAGTGCCGGCGCTGATCGACGACCTGGCCCCCGCGCTGGCGGACCAACTGCCCGCGGCGGTGCTGACGCCGGTCTATGAGCGGCTCAAGATGGGCGAGATGCAGACCGTCAACCAGTTCGACCAAGCGTTGCGGAAGCAACTGGAAAACTGGCTGGAAGACGACGCGACCAAGGCGCTGTTGGCGGACGCGGCGCTGCCCTGGGTGCGCCAGACGACCCAGGCGGTCAACCAGCGCACCAGCGTGATCTGCCGCCAATACGGGATGCGCAGCGACCGGCTGGAGATCGCGGTGCGCCCGCCCACGGACAAACTGGGGCGCTTGGTCCCGCCCTTCGACCTGGGGCCGCTGATCTGGTCCATCGGCGGGCTGGCGGTGGTGGCCTTGGGGATGTTGGTGGTGCTTTCGCCCGCGGTCACGCTGCCCTATATGCTCATCTGCGTGGTCTTTCCGTTTTTGGCGGAGCCGGCGGAACAACTGCTGCGGGATGCGCCGATCTTGGGCGTGGGGCGCTTTATGCTGCCCGGTTCCCAGCGGATGGCGGATAACTGGGCCGGGCAAAAAGACGAGTTCGTGGCGCGCATCCGCAGCTATTTGAGCGACCCGGCGGTCTTTCTGGCGGCGCAGGAGGAGCGTGGCGCGGGCAAGCGCATGGCGCGGCTGTGGGCGCGCCTGTGGCCCGCCGACCGCGCGGGGAAACCGCCCCCGGTCGCCGCGCCGCCCGTGGACTTTGCCGACCAGGTGGTGACGACGGTGGTGGAGTCCTTTGGCCGTGCGCTGCACGCCCGGGCGCAGGAGGCGGAACGCTTTATCGCGTGAGGCCCGCGCAGGCTGCACCCGGCCCGACCGCGGGCTGTCAAGGACCACGACTTCGCAGATCACATCGCCTAATGGGGACCGGATCGGTATAATAGAGGGCGCGGCCGGCCCGGCGGCCCGCCAGGTGATGCGATGCCAGAAACCCGCCAGACACTCAATCAGATATTGCTCGAAGCGATTGACCGCTTTGGCAGCCAGACGTGTCTGTATGTCAAACAGAACCGCCTGTTCCAGACCATTTCCTATCGCTTCTTTCGCGCGGCCGTCTTCCGGCTGGTCTACGACTTTGAGGAGCGCGGGGTGCAGCCCGGCGACCGGGTGGCGCTGATCGGGCGCAACACGCTGGAATGGCTGGCGGCGTATGTGGCGGGCCACTTGATGGGCGCGATTGTCGTGCCCATCCGCGCGACCTTGCCGCTGGCCGCGCTGGTCGATGTGCTGGCGGACTGTGATCATGATGCTGCAAGAGAACTGCGCCCGCTTTCCGTCGCTGCGGCTGATCTACACGCTGGGCGACGCCGAGGCGGGCGCGGTCACGGTCCATTCGCTGAATCGCGTCCTTGCCACGTCGATCCCGCCGGATGTGGAGGCCGGGCTGCGCGGCCGGGCGCTGGAGATCAAGCCCGACGTGATCAGCGTCTTGCACTACACCGCGGCCGCCGATGGGCAAATGTTGGGCGCGATCTTCGACCAGGGCCAAGAGGCGCTCATGCTGCGCAGCGTGCGTGAGTGGCTCACCTTGGACGAGGACGACCTGGCCTTTACCACGCCGTCGCCCTGGAGCGACCAGCCCAATCTGGACGCCACGCTGCACTATTTCGCCAACGGCATCCCTAACGCGCTGGCGGACGGCGACGAGACCGAGTTTGCCGATCTCCAATACGCCAGCCCCACGCTGACGCTGACCAACCCCTATGCGTTTGAATACATCTACACCAAGGTCATGGCCGAACTGGACCTGCTGCCGCGCTCCAGCCAAGAGGTCTTTCAGTGGGCGCTGACCGTGGGCCGGGACTACCACGCGGCGGGACTGAATGCGTCGCCGGAACTGCGCGAGAGCTACCAGCGCGCGGACATGACCTTCTTTAGCAACATCCGCGGGATGGTGGGCGGACGCTTGCAGCGGCTCTATTCGGTGGGCGCGCCGCTGTCGCGGCAGTGGGTGGATTTTGCCGAGGCGATTGGGCTGCTCCCGCTGAATGTCTATGGCGTGACCAAGGCGGGCGGTTTTCCCGCGGCCAGCCGCCCCAATGCCCGGCGCATGGGCGCGTGCGGGCGCATTACGCCCGGCTTCTACATCCGCATTGCGGACGACGGCGAGGTCTTGGTCCGCGGCGAGACGGTCATGCGCGGCTTTTGGGGCCATCCCGACGAGACGCGGGACGAGATGGACGCGGAAGGGTGGCTGCACACGGGCGACCTGGGCCGCTTCGACGCCGACGGCTATCTCTTTCTGACGGGCCACAAGTATGCGCCGCTGATGCTGGCGACCGGGCGCAAGGTGATCCCGACCGTGCTGGAAGACCGGCTGGCGCGCAGCCCGTATATCTGCGAGGCGTTTGTCTGCGGCGAGGGGCGGCGCTACATCAGCGCGCTGCTGGTCCCCGACTTTGGCGCGATCCAGGCGCGGCTGCGCGAGCAAGGCAGTCTGGCCGCGGGCCAACCGCTGACGGTAGACAATCCGGTCCTGGTGGACTTGATTGCGGGGGAGGTGCGCCGGGTCAACGCCACGTTGGACGGGTGGGAGCAGGTGGAGCAATACGCGCTGCTGGACGGCCCGTTTCTCGACGCGGGCGGGCAGCCCATCACCAACGTCGCCCAAAACCGCAAGCTGATCCACCAGCAGTATGGCGACCGGCTGGAGGCGCTCTACCCCGCGGCCATGCCCTTTGAAGAAAAGACGGTGACGCAGGTGCAGTTGGAGCCGGAACACCTGCGCCAACTGATGGAGAAGGAAGACCTGCTGGACGCGTGGATGAACGACGCGGGCATCGGTTTCTTGGTCGACCTGGCGCGCGCCAAGCAGATGGACGGCCCTTCCATGGTGCACATCTGCGAGACGGTGGCGGCCATCGCCCAAATGCAGAACGAAGAGCGCCCGCTGTCCACGGCGCTGATCGTGGGCAGCCCGGCTCGCATCGACCGCATCTTGCCCGCGAGCGCGCTCCAACTGCGCCAGTATGACCACATCCGGCGGATGCGGCGCGTCATTACGTCGCTGGCTAAGATCGTGGACGGCCAAGTCTTGGCCTTTGCGGTGGACAAGCACGGCTTTGTGCGCGGCATCCACCGGCTGGAGGTGGCGCTGGAGCCGTTGGGCAGCGACCTGACCGGCGACCGCTTCCGCCACTTTGCGGCGATTTCGGTGCAGTGTGATGCGCTGGTCTTTTCGGTGCCGGCGGGCGGGCGGCAGGTGCGCGTCTTTGCCGACGGGCAGTTGGTGGGGCGCTATGTCAACGGCTCCTGGCTGACCGAGAACATGGTGCAACTGGACACCGCAGTCGTGCGGCTGGCCGAGCACAAGGGCTATAGCCTGGTGCTGCTGCGGCGGCTGTTGCGCTGCGCGTTCAAGATGTCCGAGCGCAACTTGGGCGCAATTCTGCTCCTGGGCGACGCCGACGCCATCATGCAGCGGTCGGACCGGTCGGAGTTGCAGAACGTCGCCGCGATCGTCCATGTGCCCATTGCCGAGCTATCGGACGAGGAACTGATCGCGTATGCGCGGCAGGACGGGGCGACGGTGGTCGACGCGCACGGCGACCTGCGCGGGTGCATGGTGCTGCTGCGCCCCGCGGCGACGACTCAGGCGCAGGTCGGCCCCGGCAAGGGCGCGCGGCATAGCAGCGCGGCCAAGATCAGCGCCGAGACGCGCTGCATCGCCATCACCATCTCGCAGGACGGCCCCATCGCCGTGTACGAGTCGGGGCAGCGGGTGCTGTCGTTGTAAGGGGCGCGGCGGTCCTCAGTATGGCAGCCATCCCCGTATGACACCCGCGGCCAATCTTTGCGTCGTGGCCTGGCTTGCGG
>CAYJQA010000430.1:0-5411 GCA_964372065.1 uncultured Litorilinea sp. | reverse complement strand
CGCTGGGACCGCCGCGAGGTCATGCCCGGCTATCGCGCCATCCTGGAAGACGCCCAGATGATCGCCCGCCGTCTGCTGACCTTTGGGCTGCGCGTCCATATCGGCGTGGAAGACCGCGAGTTGGCCGTGGACGTGATGAACGCCATGCGCTATCTGCTCCCGCACATCCTCTGCCTCAGCGCCAGCAGCCCCTTCTGGTCCGGGCGCAACACGGGTCTTAAGAGCTATCGCTCCGTCTTGCTGGACGCCCTGCCGCGCACCGGCATCCCCGGCTCCTTCGGCAGCTACCACGAATACCGCGCCTACATCGACACGCTCATCCGCACCAACTGCATGCCCGATGCGCGCCAGGTCCGCTACGACATCATGCCCCATGCCAGCTTCCCCACGCTGGTCATCCGCATCTGCGACATGATGCCCAGCAGCCAGGACACGCTGGCCGTCACCGCGCTGATCCAGGCCACCGTCGCGTGGATGGTGGACCTGCGCCGCCGCAACATGACCTTTCGCCACTATGAACGGCTGCTCATCGCCGAAAACAAATGGCGCGCCGTCCGCTATGGGCTGGAAGGCACGCTGCTAGACTTCGGCATCGAACAGGCGCTGCCCGCGTCCGACCTGATCCGCGAGATGCTGGGCCGCCTACAGCCCTACGCCGCCCAACTCAACAGCGAAGATGAACTCGACCACGTCCACACGATCCTGCGCCGCGGGGCCAGCGCCGAACAGCAGTTGCAGCTCTGGCGCGACAACGGCCACAACCTGATCCCCGTGGTGGACCAGATGGTGAGCGAAACGGAGACCCTGGCATGAGCCGACGCCCTTCCCTCTCCATCGGCATCGAAGAGGAATATCAGATCATCGACCCGGCGACGCGTGAACTGCGCTCGTTTATCACCCAGTTTATCGAGAACGATAAGATCGTCATGGTCGAGCGCGAGATCAAGCCGGAGTTGCACCAGTCCATGGTCGAACTGGGCACGCCCGTCTGCGAGACCGTGGCCCAGGCGCATGAGGAACTGGTCAAGCAGCGTAGCTTTATCGCCCGGCTGGCGCGTGAAAAGGACCTGGCGATCATGTGCGCCGGGACGCACCCCTTCAGTCGTTGGCTGGACCAGCGGGTCACGCCCTTCCCGCGCTATCTCGGCGTGCTGGAAGAGATGCAGGACCTCGCCCAGCGGCTGCTCATCTTCGGGATGCACGTCCACATCGGCATCGAAGACCGCGCCTTCGCCATCGACGCCATGAACGTGGTGCGCTACATGCTGCCCCACATCCTCGCGCTCAGCACCAGCAGCCCGTTTTGGCTGGGCCGGCGCACCGGCCTCAAGAGCTATCGCTCGGTCGTCTTTCAAGACTTCCCGCGCTCCGGCATCCCCGACATCTGCCGCACCGAAGCCGACTACGACAACCTGGTGCAAACCCTGGTGCGCGCCGGTTGCATCCCCGACGCCAGCAAAATCTGGTGGGACGTGCGCCCGCATCACAAGTACCCCACGCTGGAGTTCCGCGTCTGCGACATCTGCACGCGCATCGACGAGGCCATCGCCATCGCCGCGCTCTTTCAGGCAATTATGCTCTGGCTGTGGAAGCTGCGCCAGAGCAACATCACCTTCCGCGTCTATCGCCGCGACCTCATCGAGGAAAACCGCTGGCGCGCCTCCCGCTATGGGCTGGACGGCAAGATGATCGACTTCGGCAAGACCGCCGAAGTGCCCACCCGCCAACTCATCCGCGAACTGCTGGAAATGGTCGCCGAAGAAGTGGATGAACTGGGCACGCGGGCCTATCTCCGGCCCATCGAGTCCATGCTCATGCACGGGGCCAGCGCCGACCGCCAACTGCGCGTCTATGACGCCGCCGACGGCGACCTCAAGGCCGTAGTCGACCACCTGCTCGCCGAAACCGCCGAAGGGCTGGACCTTTGACCGCGGTGGCCGTGGGTGTGGCAAGATGAACGTCAGGAAAATGTCGCAGTAACGGTAGGTGCGGTATGATGAACACGCAGAAAGAAATCAAACAGTTGTCCGCACCGACCATGGCGCGTCATCGTCGCCCACCATCCTAGAATGGCCCATCCATGTCCACGCTTTCCGGCTGGAAGGACAAAGTCCTTTTCACGCCCGGCCCGCTGACCACCAGCCGCACCGTCAAACAAGCGATGTTAACCGACCTCGGCTCACGCGACGGCGCGTTCATCGCCGCCGTGGCGGACATCCGCGGCCGCTTGCTTGCCGTGGCCGGGGCCAACCCCACCGTCTACACCGCGGTCATCGTCCAGGGCAGCGGCACCTTTGCGATCGAGTCCATGATCGGCTCGGTCATCCCGCCCGCAGGCAAACTGTTGGTCTTGGTCAACGGCGCATACGGGCGGCGGATGGTGCAGATGGCGCAGGTGCTCCGCATCCCCGTCGCCGTCGTGGAGACGCCCGAAGACCAGTCGCCCACCCCCGCCCAGGTGACCGCCGCCCTCGCCGCCGACCCCGCCATCTCGCATGTGGCGGTCGTTCACTGCGAAACCACCACCGGCATCCTCAACCCGGTCACGGAGATCGGCGCGGTGGTCGCGGCCGCGGGCAAGGTCTATCTGGTCGACGCCATGAGCAGTTTCGGCGCGATCCCGCTGGACCTGGCCGCGGCCCACATCGACTACTTGGTCTCCTCGGCCAACAAGTGCATCGAAGGTGTGCCGGGCTTTGCCTTCGTCCTGGCCCGCACCGCCCATCTCATGGCGACCGCGGGCTGGGCGCGCAGCCTCAGCCTGGACCTCTTAGCGCAGTACCGGGGGCTGGAAACCAACGGGCAGTTCCGCTTCACCCCGCCCACCCACGCGCTCTTGGCCTTTCACCAAGCATTGCTGGAGCTAGCCGCGGAAGGCGGCGTGACGGGCCGCGCCGCCCGCTACCAAGCCAACCATGACCGGCTGCTGGCCGGCATGACCGCGTTGGGATTTGTCCCCTTCCTGCCGCCGGACCGCCAAGGCCCCATCATCACGTCGTTCTACTATCCGGGCCACCCGGCCTTTGCTTTCGAGGCATTCTATAGCCGCTTAAATGACCGCGGCTATGTCATCTATCCGGGCAAGCTGAGCCATGCCGACTGCTTCCGCATCGGCAGCATCGGCCGCATCTTCCCGTCCGACGTGGACGACTTGCTCGCGGCCATCCGCGCCGTCCTCGCCGCGATGGGTCTATCGCTGCCCCTCGCCACACCCTGAGAAGGATTCGTCCATGCGTTTCGTCTATCGCCGCGCCTATCGCGGCCCGCTGCAACTTGCCGTCTTTGATTGGGCCGGGACCACCGTGGACTACGGCTGCATCGCGCCCGCCGCCGTCTTTGTGGAAGGCTTCCGTCGCCAGGGCGTCACGGTGGCCATGTCCCAAGCCCGCGGGCCGATGGGCATGGAAAAGCGCGCCCACATCGAGGCGCTGGCTGCGCTGCCCGACGTCGCCGGTCAGTGGCAGGCCGTCCACGGCCGCGCCATCACCGCCACCGACATCGACGCGCTCTACGCCGACTTTGTGCCGGCGCTGCTCGCCGTCCTCGACCATTACAGCGATCTGATCCCCGGCACGCGGGAAGCGATCGGCAAGCTACAGGAGATGGGGGTGCGGATTGCCGCGTCGACGGGGTATTTTGTCGAAGCCATGCAGGTGGTGGCCCGCGCCGCCGCGGCCCAGGGCTATGCGCCCGCATTCAGCGTCTCGGCCAATCAAGTTCCCGCCGGACGTCCCGCGCCGTGGATGATCTACCGCGCCATGGAGCACCTGGGCGTCTACCCGCCCGCAGCCGTGGTCGCCGTGGGCGACACCGTGCCGGACGTGGAAGCCGGTCTCAACGCCGGTGTCTGGACCATCGGCCTGGCCCAGACCGGCAACGAAGTGGGGTTGACCGCCGCCGAGTTCGCTGCGCTCCCCGCCGCCGAGCAGGCGGCCAAGCGCAGCCACGCCGGCGCTCGCCACGCCGCGGCCGGCGCGCATGTGGTCTGCGACGGCATCTGGGACGTCCCCGCCGCCGTGGCGGAGATCAACGCGCGGCTCCGGCGCGGCGAACAGCCGTAACCAAAAGGCGCCGGCCATTGCGAGAATGACCGGCGCCTGCCTACCCCTGCTGCAAACTGCCCGCTATAGCTCCGATGCACCCTCCGGCGCGGGAACCTTGGCGGCGGCGGGATGCCGCGGTTCACTCCGGTTAATGCGGCCCGCCGGGGCAAAGGCCGTGGCGACCAACGCCAGTGCAGAGGCCGCAAACGCCAGGACAAAAACGCCCTCAATCGACACCGCCATGGCGTCGCGCAATTGCTCGCTCAGCGCCACAGCCGCATTAACGCCGCGCTCCATCATGCTGTTGAGGTCCACGCTCGCGGGGTCCATGCCCAGCGCCGTCAACTGCGCGGCCAGGCGGGTCGCCAGGAACGCGCCCATCACGCTCACGCCCAGCGTGCCGCCGATGCTCCGGCTAAACTGGAGCGTCGAAGTCGCCGTGCCCATTTTGCGCCGTTCCACCGTGCTTTGCACCGCGATCAGGAACGACGGCACCGACAGGCCCATCCCGATGCCCATCAAAGACAGATAGGTCATGATCGCCAGACGCGTGGCGTCGGTCCCGGCCCGAGAAATCAGAAACGCGCCCACGGTCAGCGAAACCATCCCCACCAGCGCCAGCGTGCGATAGCTCATGCGCAGCAGCAGCCGCCCGCCCACCACCGACGCCAGCACCCACCCCAACATCATGGGGGTGATGGCCGTACCGGCCTCGGTCGCCGACGTGCCCAACACGGTCTGCATAAACAGCGGCACAAACGAGATGCTGCCAAACATGGCCCACCCGGCAAACACGCCGTGCGCCATGGCCGCGCCGAAGAGCCGGTCGCGGAACAGGTCCAGCGGCAGGATCGGGTCGGCGGCGCGCCGCTCCACCCTGTAGAGCGCCACAAAGAGCGCCACCGCCGCGGCGAGCATCACCCAACCCCAGGCCGACCCCAGGTCCGACAGCCCCAACAGCAGTAGCACCACACTCGCCATCAGCAGCACGGCTCCGGCATAGTCGATCTGCACGTTCGCCTTGTGCGGATGAGTATCCTGCCAGGCAAACCAGACCAGCGCCGCGGCGACCACACCCGGCAGCAGGTTCACATAGAACACCCAATGCCATGAGACTTGATCCACCAGAAAGCCGCCCAACAGCGGCCCGACGATCGAAGACACACCCCACACGCCGGAGAAGAAGCCCTGCATCTTGGCGCGCTGTTCAAACGAGAAGATGTCGCCGATGATGATAAAGACCAGGGGCATCACGCCCCCTGCGCCAATGCCTTGCAGCCCGCGGAAGATGATCAACTGCTCCATGCTCTGCGCCATGCCGCACAATACGGACCCAATCAGGAACAAGGCCATCGCGACGGCATAGAC
>CAYJQA010000429.1:0-5413 GCA_964372065.1 uncultured Litorilinea sp. | reverse complement strand
GGCGTTACCTCAGCGAGCCAGGTGCGCCGCCGACGGTCCAGGTCCGTGAGGCGCGCCAATAACGGTTTGGCTTCCGGCGGCAGCAATTCGCGGCACACAAAGGCTTCGAGTGGTTCGATACCGCCGGCGAGCGCGCGTTGGCACTCCCGGAGACCTTCGACGGTGGTGGCGCGCCGCTGATGGCGCTCGGCGGCCTTGCTTAGCTTGAGGACCTCTTTGATGCGCGCGTTAGTTGGGCTGGTGATGACGATGGACATAGCGCGGCGTGATCATGCCGCCAGCCAGCGGGCGTAGGCGCCGCTGGGCAGCGCCCGATTCTGCTGGTCCACAACCACCATTTCGCCGCTTTCCAGCGCGCCGTCGCGTTTACCGACGAGGTCGCCCAGTTGGTTCTGCAGGACAAGCGGTGTGAAGCCGGGAGTATGGCAACTGTAGAGCAGGAACAGCGCGTCGGGCGCGAGCAGTTCGCGGCAGGCATCGAAGAGGGGCATCAGGTCGTTTTCGATCTTGAACACCTCACCCTGGGGGCCGCGGCCAAAGGAGGGCGGGTCGAGGATGATGCCTTGATAGCGGCTGCCGCGGCGACTCTCGCGCTTGACGAACTTGAGCGCGTCGTCGACCAACCAGCGCACGGGCCGGTCTTGCAGGCGGCACAACTCGGCGTTGCGCCGCGCCCAGTCCACGATGCCCTTGGCGGCGTCCACGTGGACGACATGCGCGCCCACTTGGCTGCAAGCCAGCGTGCTGCCGCCCGTGTAAGCGAAGAGGTTGAGCACATGCAGATTACGGCCGTTCGCCTGGCGCATGCGCCGGTCGATGGCCTGGCGTACCCACTGCCAGTTCGGGGCCTGCTCGGGAAATAGGCCCAAATGACCGAAGTCGGTCAGCTTGATGCGTAACGCCAGGCGATCGAAAAGGATGTCGAGTTCGCGCTTGACCTTGCCGTGGAAGGTCCACGCGCCGCCGCCGGTCGAATCGCGCTCATAGACGGCCTGGGCGCGCTGCCAGGCCACGGCAGGCAGGCGCGGCGACCAGATGGCCTGAGGCGCGGGACGAACGATCAGGTACGGTCCTAGCTGCTCCAATTTGCGCTCGTTGCCGGAGTCGAGCAGGATATAGTCACCGGACAACGCTTGTGCAAGCGCGGGCGGTTTGGGTTTCGGTGTGGTATTGTCGCTCATGGCCGCAGTGTACCACAGGGGTAACCATGCCCGAAGCTGATGGGGCCGTGGGATCGGATTGCCGTGGACGACCGGCACGGCGTTTGCGGCGCAACCGTACCTGACGAAGGTGAGGACGTGGAGAATCTGGAGCTTGTCCGTCGGATTGAAGCCGTCGTGGCGCGAGCTTGGCCGCCCTTGTCGCGGCAGACGTTGCACGGCTGGGTCATGCGCCACAGTGATGGGGTCACGCGGCGCGCCAATTCGGTTTACCCCGTCGCCTGGGACGAGTCGGCCGCGCTGGGGGATGCGCTGGACGGCGTCGAGACGTTCTACCGTGAACGCGGCCTGCTGCCCCGGTTTCAGATGAGTCCGGCCGCGCTGCCCACCGGGCTGGACGATGTGCTGGCGGCGCGCGGTTACCGGGTGTCGGCGCTGACGGCCGTGCAGACCGTGTCACTCGCCGCGGCGATGCAGCGGCTGCCGCAGGCAGGCGGGTGGCGGGTCGAGGTAGACGCGACACCGGGGCCGGCGTGGCTGGCAATCTACGCCGATGCGGAGGGGGCCAGCGAGAAATCGTTACAGACGCGCCGGGCCATCATGGCCGCGGTTACAGACAACGGCTGCTGCGTCGTCGCGTACGATGACGCCGGGCGCGCTGTGGCGGTGGGGTCAGCCGTGGCCGCCGAGGGCTACATGGGCGTTTTCAACGTGACGACCGTACCCGCATCCCGCCGGCGCGGCGCGGCCCTGGCCGTGATGGGGGCGCTGGCGGGATGGGGGGCCACGCAGCAAGTAGACCAAATCTACCTGCAGGTGATGGCCAATAACGCGCCCGCGCTGGCGCTCTATGCGCGGCTGGGCTTCGCGACGTGCTATCACTACCATTACCGCGAACTGGCCTAGCCGCCGTCGGGTCGCGCTAACGGGACGTGACTTGGTCTATTTTGACACGCTGCGCGTGGGTGGTTACACTCATTAACGTGAAGGTCTGACCAACCAATTGCGTGACGACAGAAGCCTGCCGCGAAGTCTGTGCGCCGGGCATCTGTGGCCGAAACTGGTTGCGTCAATACGTGTTGCCGGCGCTGCGACCGAGACGACATCGCTACTACCGCCGTGGGCATCATCAACCCACGGCGTTCATTTTGAGCGGAACCATCACGATCCTCTCCCCAGGAGACCGGATAGGAGCTACGCGATGACCGGACGGCTGACCGTCTATCGAAGGCTACTCGGCTACCTCAGGCCATACTGGCGTCAAGTCCTGCTTGCCTACTGTGCCATGCTGCTGGGTACGCTGGCGAACCTGGCCGTGCCGCAGATCCTCAAGCGCGCTATCGACCAGGGGCTTTCGGCAGGCGCAGCCAGGGCGTTGTTCTGGGCGGCGGCGCTCATCCTCACGATTGCGGTGGGGCGCGGGGTCGTCTCGTTCGCCCACCGCTTCTATGGCGAATGGCTGACGCATCGGGTCGCGTATGACCTGCGCAACGACTTCTATGCCAGCGTGCAGCGGCTGCCGTTTGCCTTCCACGACCGGGCGCAAACCGGCGATCTGATGAGCCGCGCCACCAGTGACATCACCGAGACGGAGCGGTTCAGCGGCGTCGGCCTGCTGGACCTGGTGGCGACGATCCTGCTGGTGGTTGGCGTCAGCGCGGCCATGCTGGCGGAGAATGCGCGGCTGGCCTTGTATGTGATGGTCCCCCTGGCCGCGCTCGTCGCGACGGCGGTCTACTTTGGCAACACGATCCGGCCCATGTTCCGCAGAATTCAGGAGCAGATGGGCATTCTGTCGTCGGTGATGCAGGAGAGCATGACGGGCATTGGCGTGGTGAAAGCCTTTGCGCGCGAAGACCACGAACTGGAGAAGTTCGAGCGCGAGAACCAGATCTGGTTTGACCGCCGCTATGCGTCCATCAAGGTTTGGGCGAATTTCTGGCCGCTATTCACGTTCATTCTGTCAGTCGCCATCCTACTGCTGTTGTGGTTTGGCGGACCGGCGGCCCTCGCCGGTGAGATGACGGTGGGATCGCTGTTCGCCATGATCTCGTATGTGCTGATGCTGAATGCGCCGGTGTCGCACCTGGGCTTCCTAGTCAACATGGCAGCTACGGCGGGCGCGAGCGCGACGCGGGTGTTCGAGATCGTGGACACGCCGAGCGAGGTCGAGGATGCGTCCGACGCCATTGACCTGACCGACATCGAGGGCCACGTCCGCTTTGACGATGTGAGCTTTGCGTATGGCGCGGGGCGCAGCACGCTAGAGCATATCAACTTCGCTGCGGAGCCGGGGCAGGTGATTGCGCTGATCGGGCCGACCGGCTCGGGCAAGTCGACCATCACCAACTTGATCCCGCGGTTCTATGACCCGACGACCGGCTGCGTGCGGCTGGATGGCGTTGACGTGCGCACAGTCAAGCTGCGGAGCCTGCGCCGCCACATCGCGATCGTGCTCCAGTCGCCGTTTCTGTTCAACGCGACCATCGCCGAGAATATCGCGTACGGGCGGCCGAATGCTGCCCAAACCGAGATCGAGGAGGCGGCCCGCGCGGCGGCCGCGCACAAGTTCATCCTGAGCTTCCCCAACGGCTACGACACGGTGGTCGGCGAGCGCGGGGTGACGCTGAGCGGCGGGCAGAAGCAGCGCATCGCCATCGCCCGCGCCATTCTCTGCGACCCGCGCATCCTCATCTTGGACGATTCCACGAGCAGCGTGGACACGGAGACGGAACACATCATCCAGGCCGCGTTGGCGGTGCTGATGCAGGGGCGCACGACCTTCGTGATCGCCCAGCGGCTGCTCACGCTCAAGAGCGCGGATGTGATCCTGGTGCTGGATAAGGGGCGCATTGTGGAGCGCGGCACACATGATGAACTGCTTGCCCAGGGCGGTCTCTATCGCGCCATCTATGACCTGCAATTGCGGGACCAGGAGGAGTTCGTCGCCGGGCAGGCGATGCAGGGCAAGTCCGCGGCTGATCCAACGCTGGTGCACTAGGGAGTTTGCTTCATCATGACCACGCCATCCACCACAGAGCGTCAAGTCAAGCGCGACGCGCCGCCGCTGCTGCCGCCGGTCCGCTTTGGGCCGTTTGCCCAGCGGGCCAGCGCCGAAGAACAGGAGCGGCTGGCGCGTGAAGAGAAGATTCGGGACCTGCTGCCGGAGGAGGATGAGGACTCCATCGGCAAGGCCTATGACGGGCGGCTGCTAGGCCGGCTTATGCACTATCTGCGTCCATACCACGCGCAGACTGTCTGGGCGCTCGTCTTCATGGGAATGTCGTCGCTCTTGAGTGTGGCGGGACCGGCGCTGATTGGCCGCGCGATTGACGACGGCATCCGCGCCGGGTCGCTGAGCCAACTGCGGTGGTGGACCGCGCTCTTGGTCGTCGCTTCGCTCTTTGAGTGGATCACCAATCGGCAGCGGATCGCGCTGATGGCCTATGTGGGCACCAAGATTGTAGCGGACTTGCGAAGCGAGCTGTTCCGTCACCTGCACCGGCTGTCGCTCAGCTTTCACAACAACTACAGCGTGGGGCGGCTCATGAGCCGCCTGATCAGCGATGTGGGCGTTTTGCAGGATTTCGTCACCTGGTCCATCACGGGACTGGCGCGGTCGGGCTTTGTGCTGGTCGGCATCGCGGTGGCGCTACTACTCATGAACTGGCGGCTGGCGCTGGTCGCGTTTGCCGTGGTGCCGCTGATGGTGGCGCTGACCGACTTCTGGCGCAAGCGGGTGCGCAGCGCGTATCGCGCCACGCGGACGCGGCTGTCGTTGATCAACGGCTATCTCAACGAGTCCATTTCCGGGATCCGGGTGACGCAGAGCTTTACACGGGAGCCGGAGAACGCCCGGCACTTTGACGACCTCAATCGGTCGTACTTCGACGCCAACGTGCAGGCGACCACGCTGACCGCGGTCTTCTTTCCCGGCGTGGATTTTGTCGGGTCGTTGGCGACGGCGCTGGTGGTCGCGGTGGGCGGCCGGTTGGTCATGGGCGACGCTTTGACCGCGGGGACGTTGGTGGCGTTTGTGCTCTATGTGGACCGTTTCTTCGAACCGATCCGTGAGTTGGCGCAGCGCTATAACACCTTCCAGGCGACCATGGCGGGCTGCGAGCGGCTGTTCCATCTGCTGGACACCAAGATCGAGATCGACGATCGGCCGGGCGCAGTCACCTTACCCAAGATTCGGGGCGAGGTGGTGCTGAATGACGTGTCCTTCCACTATAAGAAGGATGAGCCGGTGC
>CAYJQA010000428.1:0-5415 GCA_964372065.1 uncultured Litorilinea sp. | reverse complement strand
TCATCATCCCGCGCGGTGCAACCCATCAGGACCTCTCCAAGCAGTTGGCGGCCCACATGATCCTGCCGGAGATCTTCCTGCCCATCTCGTTGATCTCCGCCGGGCTGTTCCTCCCGGCCTACGCGAACTACTACGAGATGGAAGAGGTCGTCTCCGCCTTCGAGGCGGACCCGAATCTGGCGATGATGGGCAAGCAGACGCTGGGCGACTTCCTCGGCCGGTCGTGGCCGGCCCAGCCCAGCCCGTTCTTTGACGCAATTCAGGCGCAAGCTGTTGAGACCGACATGATGGCGCAGATCGTCGCGCAGGGCGTCAGCGTCGAGGACGCCGTCGCGCAGGCACACGAACGCATGATCGGCATCGGCCAAGAAATGGGTATGTTCGCCTAAGCTTTACCGTTCACCGGCGGGCCGTCCCAGGGATGGCCCGCCGGTAGTCTTTCTCTCGCCCGCTCTAGTTGAACGGATGTTACGTGAACCTCATTACCCCGCGCGAAGCGCTCATTCAGCTCACCCGCCTTAACCCCTTTGAGCGCTTTCCAGACGGCCGGCCGCGTGTCCCAGATGATTTAGTCGAACGCATGCAGCATGTAACCACCGAAGAGGCATGGGGCGTGCTCCGCAGGAACGGCTACCAGCTCCAGTTCGAAGGCGGCTGGTTCAACACCCACCCGGAACGCATCCTCGTCGGGCGCGCGGTCACCGCTATGATGGTCCCCCGCCGTCCCGACCTGCACGACCTCGTGGAAGACTTGGGCAAGACCGAGGGCCGCATCGGCGGCCAAAACTCCTGGGTGATCGACACCCTGGAGCCGGGCGATGTCATGGTGGTGGACTTATTCGGCAAGATCGAAAACGGCACCTTTGTGGGCGATAATTTGTCCACTGCGGTGCGCGCCCGTACCCACGCCGGCGCGGTGATCCACGGCGGCATCCGCGACTTTCAGGGCATGCGCGAGTTGACCGACGTGGCGTTTTTCTGCCGTGGGGTGCATCCCTCGGCCATCAACGATGTCACGTTGGTCGGGATCAACTTACCCATCCGCATCGGCGCGGCGACCGTGCTACCCGGCGATATAGTGCTGGGAACACCGACCGGCGTCATGTTTATCCCGCCTCACTTGGCGCAAGCCGTCGTGGAGCGATCAGAAGACATTCGCGTGCGCGATGAATTTGGTAAACTACGTCTTGCAGAAGGCAAATACACGCCTGGCGAGGTCGATCGTGAATGGTCGGCGAAGATCGAGGCGGATTTCAAAGAGTGGCTGACCAAACGATCCGGTTAGTTCCGATACCTGTGCGTCCTGCGCCCGCTAGAGCCGAGCGCAAGCACCCGTCCCTAAATAGGAGTTCTCATGGCACAACACGCTGCGCCGTTGCCCACGACCTACGGCGGTCCTCGCAAAGGCAGTAACCTGCAGCGCATCTTTGGGCGTGATTGGAAGATAGCGTTTGTCTTTATCGCGCCCATCGTATTTCTCATGGTCGTGCTGATCGCCTGGCCGTTCATCAAAGCCTTCTATACCAGCCTGACTATCCGCAACATGGCTGAACGGCGCGATGTCTTTGTCGGCTTTCAAAACTATGCCCGCCTCTACACGGACCCGTTTTACCACCAGGCCGTGAAGGCAACGGTGCTCTTCACCGTCAACTCTATCGTCTTCAAGATCATCTTTGGGATCATTGCGGCGCTGCTGCTGCACAGCCAGAAGCGCTTCAAGAACATTCTTACCGGTATGATCCTGCTGCCCTGGATCGTGCCGTCGGTGGTGCAGGCTCTGACCTGGAAGTCCATCTACGACCCCATCTTTGGCGGTCTGGACCCGATCCTCATGTCGCTCGGGATCATCGACCGGCCGGTGGCGTGGTTATCGGAGCCGGCGACCGCGATGGCGGCCGTCGTTGCGGTCAACGTCTGGGCAGGGATCCCGTTCTTTACGGTAAACCTACTGGCCGGTCTGTCCTCAATTGACGCCGAACAATACGAGGCGGCGGAGATCGACGGCGCCAACGCCTGGCAGCGGTTCCTCAATATCACGCTACCCGGCCTGAAATATGTCCTTGCCGTCGCGACGCTGCTCTCCACCATTTGGACCTTCAATAACTTCGAAACGGTTTTCCTCCTCACCTCGGGCGGACCCGGCAACCTCACCAAGGTCTACTCCATCATGGCCTATCAGAAGGCTATGGGCGCGCTTCAGTTTGGACCGGGCACCGCGGTGGCGTTTAGCCTGACGCCCGTTTTGGCCGCGTTCATCCTTCTCCTCTCACGCTATATGCGCCGCGACGTCTCACGTGAGGAGATGGATGAGGTCACCTGGCAGGACCGCGTGATTGACGGCGTCGGCGCGGTCGTTGGTTTCGTCGGTTCCATCATCGCCACGCCGATCATTTGGGTCGGCGCCGCGATCGGACGGCTGCTGCCCAAGGGGTCTGCCAGCAAACGGCGCAATCAGGCGATGACCGACCTTCTGCGCGAGGCCGGCATTCTGCTGATGCTGGTCTTTGTGATGTTCCCCTTCTACTGGATCCTCATCACGGCCTTCAAGAGCGACATGCAGATCAGCCAGCGGGTGGGCATCTTCTGGCCCGAACCGTGGACCGTGGAGCAGTTCAATCAACTCTTCTTCCACCAGCCGTTCTTCATGTGGTTCAAGAACTCCGTGATCGTCGCTGTGTCTACGACGACGCTGGCAGTCGTTGTCTCGGCCCTGGGGGCGTATGCCCTGGCCCGCCTCCGCTTCACCGGCGCGCAGACCATGCAGACGGTCTTGCTCATCACCTATCTGCTGCCCGGCGCGCTTATGTTCATCCCGCTCTACGGCATCCTGTCCGACCTGGGTGTGATCAACACCCGCTGGGCGCTGATCCTGACCTATCCGACTTCCATGATTCCTTTCGCCTCCTGGCTGCTCATGGGCTACTATCGGGCGATCCCGGAAGAGCTGGAGCACGCCGCCATGGTAGACGGGGCGAACCGGCTGCAAGCCTTCCTCTATGTGACGCTGCCGCTGACCACGCCGGCGCTGCTGGCCGTAACGCTCTTTTCCTTCACCGCGGCCTGGAAAGAGTTTTTGTACGCGTTCGTCTTCTTGACGAGCGAACGGTTGATGACCCTGCCGGTGGGCCTGGCCCAGACCATCTTCGGCGACATCTATCCCTGGGGCCTGTTGATGGCGGCGTCGCTGCTCATCTCCATCCCCGTGGTCATCTTCTATATGTACGGGCAGCGCTTCATGGTCGCCGGTCTGACGGCAGGCAGCGTGAAGGGCTAGCCCCCCGCGCTCCCGCAGCCGTTGCCCGCAGCGCGCCGCCATATGTCTATCCAGGTGACAGTCACCGCCGGTGGCTGTCACCTTTCTATTGCCCACTACGAAGGGAGCACCCCATGAAGATCGTCGATATGCACGTCACGCCCATTGCCGTCGCCGACCCGCCGCTCATCAACGCGGCCGGGCTGCACGCGCCCTACGCCCTGCGCACCATCGTCGAGATCGTCACCGACGATGGGCTGTACGGCCTGGGCGAAGTCCCCGGCAACACCGCCACCACCGCCGCGCTGGAAAGCGCCCGCACCGCCATCGTCGGCCACGACCCCTTCCAACTCAACGCCATCATGGCGGGCCTGCGCTGGCACTTCGACCCGGACGGCCCCGCCAACCGCGAGAAAGCGCCCTGGAACCCGCGGCGTTTGACCCATGTCTTTAGCGCCATCGAGGTCGCCTGTTTCGACATCATGGGCAAGGCCGTGGACCGTCCCGTCTGCGACCTGCTCGGCGGGCGCGTGCGCGATCGCGTCGACTTCTCCGCCTATCTCTTCTACAAGTACGAAGGCGCGGGCGGCGCGCTCGGCTTCGGCACGGACCCCAACGCCACCGGCTGGGCGGCTGCGCGCCAGGCCGCCGCGCTCGACCCCGACGGTGTGGTCGCCGAGGCGCAGGCCGTGTGCGCCGAGTTTGGCTTCAAGTCCATCAAGCTCAAGGGCGGCGCGATGGCCCCCGACGCGGAAGCCGAGGCCATGATCGCGCTCCAAAAGGCGTTCGGCCCCGGCACGCCATTGCGCCTGGACCCCAATGCCACCTGGACGGTGGAAACGTCTATCCGCATCGGCAAGAAGTTGGAAGGCGTGCTGGAATACTACGAGGACCCCACCCGCGGCCAGGAAAACATGGCCGCGCTGCGCCAGGCCGTCACCATCCCCCTGGCGACCAATATGTGTACCGTCTCGTTTGACGACATGCCTGGCAGCATCCGCCTGCACAGCGAAGACATCATCCTCAGCGACCATCACTTCTGGGGCGGGCTGCGGGCGTCGCTGGAACTGGCGGCCATGTGCCGCACCTTTGGCCGCGGGCTGTCCATGCACTCCAACAGCCACGTGGGGATCTCGTTGGCCGCGATGGCGCACTTGGCCGCGGCCACGCCCAACCTCACCTACGCCTGCGACACACATTACCCGTGGCAGTCGGAAGAAGTGATCGTCGGCGGCCGCTTGCCGTTCGACGACGGCGCGCTGGTCGTCTCCAACGCGCCGGGGCTGGGCATCGAGTTGGATCGCGTCGCGCTGGCAAAGCTGCACCAACAATTCGTGGATTGCGGCCTGACCGAGCGCAACGACGAAGTGGAGATGCAGAAGGTCATCCCCGGCTGGAAGTTCCAGGCCACGCGCTACTAGGGCCGACCCAACCGGATAGTCAGCCGCAGGTGCGGTTTCGTGAACGACTACCCGGCGTGACTCCCGCGCAGCGCGTCGCCCCGCCGATTGGCGACGGTGACGGCCTTCAGGTACACTGGCAGCAGCTAGTGTAGGGCCGATTCCATTGCGCCGGGCGCGTGCTGCGCGCCGGCTTTTCATCTGGAGGTACACTATGGTTGCTGCGACCACCATCCTGCAAAAGGATCAGGCGCATTTCCTGCACCCGCTTCACCATCCCAGCGCCCACCAAGCGCCCTTGATCTTCGAGTCGGGCCACGGCATTTGGCTGCGCACCGTGGAGGGCAAGGAGTACATCGACGGGCTGGCCGGTCTGTGGAACGTGCTCTTGGGCCACGGCAACATTGCGCTGGCCGACGCCGCGCGTGACCAGATGTCCACCCTGGCCTACTGCTCCAGCTATGTGGGGGCGAGCAACCTGCCCGCGATTCAGTTGGCCGACCGCATGGCGGGTTGGGCCTATCCGAGCCTCAACACCACCTTCTTTGCTTCCGGCGGCGCCGAATCCAACGAGAGCGCGTTCAAGACCGTGCGCTACTACTGGCGGCGGCTGGGCAAGCCCGACAAGACTAAGGTCATCGCGCGCCAGCACGGCTATCACGGCATCACCCTGGCCGCCATGAGCGCCACCGGCATGAGCGTCTTTTGGCCCATGTTTGAGCCGCGCGTCCCCGGCTTCCTCCACATCCCCGCGCCCTATCC
>CAYJQA010000427.1:5108-5419 GCA_964372065.1 uncultured Litorilinea sp. | reverse complement strand
GACCCGCTGACCGCGCTGCCGTTGCTGGCGGATTACTTTCGCCGGCCCGAATTCGCCGACGCCGCCATCGTCAGCCCGGACGTGGGGCGGGCGAGCATGGCGGGCAAGTATGCCGAACTGTTGAACTTGCCATTGGTGGTCATGCACAAGCGGCGTACCAGCTTTAGCGCGGTCGAGACGACGCACGTGGTCGGCGATATCGCGGGCCGCCGGCCCATCATCATCGACGATATTATGGCGGGCGGGAGCGTGCTCAAGCAGGTGGACGCGCTCTATCAGGAGGGGGCGGTGGGCCGCGCCTATTTCGCCGT
>CAYJQA010000427.1:0-5098 GCA_964372065.1 uncultured Litorilinea sp. | reverse complement strand
GCTGCTGCCGACGGCGTTGGAGCGTTTGGCGCAAGACGACCGCATCGAGAAGCTGGTCGCGACCAACACGATCCCCGTCCCGCCCGAAAAACGGCAGGCGAAGGTGGAGATATTGTCCATCGCGCCGCTGCTGGCGGACATCATCTTGCGCATTTATCGTGGGGCGAGCATTTCCGAGCGACTGGTCTTGGCCTAGCGCCGGACGGTGGAGGCTGCGCCGAGAGAGCAGCCGGAAGCGAGAAAGCCATGTTTGGACGTTCCCAGCGACCCGAAGCCGACGCCATTGAAGTCATCATTGGCCCGCGCGCATCCTTTTCCGGCGATTTGCGCAGCGACACCAGCATCCGCATTGACGGGTTGGTGGACGGTGGGCGCATCGAGACGCCGGTCAACGTCGTGCTGACCGAGACGGCGCGCGTCCATGCCGACATTTTCGCCAAGACGGTGAGTATTCGCGGCTACTATCGCGGGACGCTGCGCGCCGACCGGGTGGAACTGCTCAAGGGCAGCCAGGTTCACGGCGAGCTGCACGTCAATAGCTTCTACATGGACGAAGGGGTGGCCCTGCGCGCCGAGGTGGACATCCAGGGCGGGGAGGCCGAGAAGACGGGCAAGCTGCCGCGGCCTGATGCGACGGCGTCCATCCCGGTGGTCACGCCCACGCGTCCGAGCCAGACTTGACCCCGGCGCGGCCACGACCCAACTCAACAGACCGAAATCTACAGGCGAGCAGCCGGTGTCGCGTGGTTTTATGAACATCAGGGAGATGACCGGGGGAATTGTAGCGGCGGTATCGCGCCCCTTGGGCGCGGAAACCGCAGCTACGGTTACCGGGGGTATTTCTCTGACCGTCACCAAACCACAGTCATACAAGCCGCAAATCAGATTGAACAACGCACAAAATGGAGTGCTCCTAGATGAGTGAACGGACGGTCGCAGTGCGCGACAGGCAGTACACGGTGCTTGGCCCGGCGCTGCAGCCGGGCGACCGGGCCGCGGATGTGACGCTGAGCGACAATGCCGGCCCGTTGACCGCGGGCAAGTTTCGTCTCTTGGGCGACACCGCGGGCAAGGTGCGCTTGGTGAGCGTGATTCCCAGCATCAACACCCGCATCTGCGACCTGCAAACGCGGCGCATGAACGAGGTGGCCGGCCAGATGGGCGAGAACGTGGTGGTGCTGACGGTCAGCGCCGACCTGCCCATGGCCCAGGCGACCTGGTGCGGCGCGGCGGGCGTGGATCAGGTCAAGATGCTGTCGGACCACATGGACATGGCCTTTGGCGACGCCTATGGGACGCACATCGCCGAACTGCGGTTGGAGCTACGCGCCATGTTCGTGATCGACGCGGCTGATACGGTGCGCTACGTGGAATATCTGCCCGCCACGGGCATGCATCCGAACTACGATGCGGCGCTCGCCGCATTGCAGTCGGTGGCCGGTTAACATGGGATGGGTCATGGCCCCGGTAGGGGCGCTGCTCGGCTATCTGCTCGGTTCGATCCCCGTGGGGCTGTATGTCTGCCGGATGTACGGCGTGGACATTCGCACCGTGGGCAGCGGGCGCACGGGCGGGACCAACGCGTGGCGCGCCGCGGGTCTGAAGGCGGCGATCCCGACGGTGTTGGGCGATGCGCTCAAGGGCGCAGTCGCCATCTGGCTCGTGTCGTGGCTCTATGGCGTGATCTTCCCGGAGCCGGCGGCCATGTCCGTGGAGGAAGCCGTCGCCTACGCCAATGCGCTGCATCTGGCGCAATCGCTGGCGGGTGGGCTGGCCGTCGTCGGCCACAACTGGTCATTCTTGATGGGCTTCAAGGGCGGCGCGGGCGGGATCACCAGCGCGGCGACGACGATGGCGCTCCTGCCGCCGGTGGGCGGGGTGGTGTGGCTGATCGGCATCTTCGCCTTTTGGTGGAGCCGGATCGCGTCCATCGCGACCTTCATGGTGGGGGCCGCCACGTTCAGCCTGTTCCTGATGAAGCTGTTTGATGACTGGGCCACGTCCTGGCCGTATGTGGTGTATGGCGTGATCGCGTTGGTGTCGGTCGTGGCGGCGCTGCGGCCCAATCGGGAGAAGCTGAAGCAGGGGCAAGAGCGCGTCGTCACCCTCTGGTAGACCGGCTCAGGATGATCTCTGACAGTGTTCCACCCGGCTGTGGGTGTACAGTTGACGGGTCTCTCGCAGCGGCGAAGATTGTGTGCCACCTATCTTTCGCATGATGCGTGATCATGACGGCGTTTGCCTGTTCATATCAGCATTGCGTTTGGGACGTTTGATTCCGCTAAATTAAGGAGTAGTTTGATGACAGACAAACCGGCGCTGACCACATCAGCCGGCGCCCCCATCGCCGACAATCAAAACTCGCTCACAGCCGGACCGCGCGGCCCGGTGCTGATGCAAGACTACCAGTTGCTGGAGAAGCTGGCGCATCAGAACCGCGAGCGCATCCCGGAGCGCACGGTCCATGCCAAAGGCTGGGGCGCCTTCGGCACGCTCACCGTGGCCCATGACATTACGCGTTACACCAAGGCCAAGATTTTTTCCCACGTGGGCAAGCAGACCCCCATGCTGGCGCGCTTCTCCACCGTCGCGGGCGAGCATGGCGCGGCCGACGCCGAGCGCGACGTGCGCGGGTTTGCGCTGAAGTTCTACACCGAAGAAGGCAACTGGGATCTGGTGGGCAACAATACGCCCGTCTTCTTTATCCGCGACCCGTACAAGTTCCCGGACTTCATCCATACCCAGAAGCGGCATCCCCAGACGAACCTGCGCTCGGCCACCGCCATGTGGGATTTTTGGTCGCTGTCGCCGGAATCGCTGCACCAGGTGACCATCCTGATGTCGGATCGCGGTCTGCCCACCGACGTGCGCCATATCAACGGCTATGGCAGCCACACCTACAGCCTCATCAATGCCCAGAATGAACGCTTCTGGGTGAAGTTCCACTTCAAGACGATGCAGGGCCACCAGCACTGGACCAACGCGGAGGCGGCGGAGGTCGTGGGCCGCACGCGTGAGTCTACGCAGGAAGACCTGTTCGGCGCGATCGAGCGGGGCGACTATCCCAAGTGGCGCTTAGCCATCCAGATCATGCCCGAGGCCGACGCCGAGAAGACCCCGTATAACCCGTTCGACGTGACCAAGGTGTGGCCGCACGGCGACTATCCGCTGATTGACGTCGGCGTGATGGAACTGAACCGCAACGCGGACAACTATTTCGCCGAGATCGAGCAGGCCGCGTTCTCGCCGTCGAACATCGTGCCCGGCATCGGCTTTTCGCCGGACAAGATGCTGCAGGCGCGCATCTTCTCTTACGCCGACGCGCACCGCTATCGGCTGGGGACGCACTACGAGGCGCTGCCGGTCAACGCGCCGCACAGCCCCGTGAACCACTATCACAAGGACGGGGAGATGCGCTTCTTCCCGAACAACCCGAACCCGGACGCCTACTACGAACCCAACTCGTTCGGCGGGCCGGTGCAACAGCCGGAGCTAGCCGAGCCGCCGCTGGCGATTTCGGGGGACGCGGACCGCTATGACCACCGCGAGGGCAACGACGATTATTCGCAGCCGCGGGCGCTCTTCAATCTGTTCGACGCCGGCCAAAAGGCCCGGCTCTTCGCCAACATCGCGGCCGCGATGCAGGGCGTGCCGGAGTACATCGTCGAGCGTCAACTGGGTCATTTTGAGAAGGTGCACCCGGACTACGCCGCCGGTGTACGCGCGGCGCTGGGGCTTGCGGTCCACGCATAAACTTGGCAACCACAGGGGCGTGCGTTAACGCCCCTTCCCAGCCGGGCGCTTGGGGGACCAAACGCCTGGTGATCGCCTTTCGTTGAGCTTACATAGGAGATACGCAGTTGAGGTCGTGAGCCGGAGGTGACAGTCACTTCGGCAAGTGACTGTCACCTGAGTGAAGTGCGTAACTCCTACTTACATTGAGAAAAGAGGCAAATGATGGCGGAAGAGCCGGTAGTGGGATGTGCCCGCCCGACCGGCGGCTTGGTCGGCGGACCGGAACCGGGTCCAAAACAAGAGACACCACTTCCCGCGAAAGAGGCAAGCAAGATGATCCAGGTAGGGAAACCGGCGCCGGATTTCGTCGCCCCTGCGTATCACAATGGGAAATTCACCTCGGTGAAGCTTTCACAGCACTTGGGCAAGTGGGTCTTGCTGTGCTTCTATCCGGGCGACTTCACCTTTGTCTGAGCGACCGAACTATCGGCGGTCGCCGATACCTATGCGGCTCTCCAAGAACTGGGCGTCGAAGTTCTGTCGATGAGCGTGGACAGCATGTACGTCCACAAGATGTGGAATGATTACGAATTGAGCCATATGGTCGAAGGCGGAGTTCCGTTCGCGATGCTGTCCGACGGCGGCGGCAAGGTGGGCGCCGCGTATGGCGTGTATGACGAGGACGCGGGGGTAGAGAACCGCGGCCGGCTTATCATCGACCCAGACGGCGTGATTCAGGGTTATGAAGTCCTCACCCCGCCTGTGGGCAGAAACGTGGCGGAAACCCTGCGGCAGCTCCAGGCTTTTCAACTGGTGCGAGCGAGCAAGGGGACTGAGGCCACCCCTTCTGGCTGGCAGCCGGGCAAGATGACGCTCAAGCCGGGGCCTGACCTGGTGGGCAAGGTCTGGCAGGTCTGGAAGCCCAGTATGGCCAGAGACTAGACCGGCCGCGCGTCCGGATCATTGTTGGCTGTGGCCGGCCCATGACCACAGCTTGTCTCACCCGACGGTGGTAAGCCCCGGCCACGAACGCCGTCCTGCCGGCGCCGGCTGATTTCATCTGGCGGCTAGACGCTACGGCGGTTGCGGGTGGCGGCGACCCCACCGGACTATGGTCGGTCCGGCCCTATACGAGTTTGCGACGGGAACCCGGACCCGGGTTCCCGTTTGTCTTGTGACGGAACTTGTGCGCCGGCGTCCGGCGTTGAGCAAGTATTCGCGCGCGGCGAACGTAGAGCTTCTGGAAGCTCAATACCGGCAGTTCACAGATACAGGGTGCCGATCAACAAAGGAGATTTGCCATGACCGAGCAGTCACAGATGCTGCCCAAGCCAACGCCGTCGGCAGCAGGGTTGGCATCGTT
>CAYJQA010000426.1:0-5420 GCA_964372065.1 uncultured Litorilinea sp. | reverse complement strand
CGCCAAAGCCGTGCGTCCCATGATCCAGGCGCAGAGCGCCGTGCTCCTGGACGAGATCTTGCCCGCATTGGCCGAGCACGGCGTCCGCCTGGTTGAGTATAGCGACCTGGACATCGAGCAGCAGCAGCGGCTGCGCAGTTATTATCTGCGCGAAGTCTATCCGATCCTGACGCCGCTGGCCGTCGATCCCGGCCACCCATTCCCCTTCCTCAGCAACCTCAGCCTGAGCTTGGGCATCTTCCTGCACGACCCCCTCAGCGACGAAGCTCAGTTCGCCCGCGTCAAGGTCCCGCAGAACCGGCCCCGCTGGATCCAACTGGACACACCGCTGCACTATGTCGCGCTGGAACAGGTGATCATCCACAACCTGGATGCTCTCTTTACCGGCATGGACATCATGGCCGCCTTCCCCTTCCGCGTCACGCGCAATGCGGACATCGCCCGCAACGAGGAAGAAGCCGACGACCTGCTCGACATGATCAGCGAGGAACTGCGCGAGCAGCGCCTGGCCGCGGTCGTGCGGTTGGAGGTGGATGAGGCCATGCCGCCCAGCATGATCGCCATCCTCCAACACGAACTGGGCCTGGAGCAAAACGACATCTATCCCGTCCGCGGCCCGCTGCGCTTGGCCGACCTCTTTCCGCTGGCAGGCATCAACCTGCCCCATCTGCGGGATGAGCCATGGACGCCGCTCACGCCGCCCCGCCTGACGGGCATCGACCGCCAATCGCGTACCGGCGACCTGTTCTCCATCATCCGCCAAGGCGATCTGCTGGTCCATCACCCTTACCACAGCTTCAACGCCAGCACGCAGCTCTTTATCGAGGCCGCCGCGCGCGACCCCCAAGTCGTCGCCATCAAGCAGACGCTCTACCGCACCAGCGCCGATTCACCCGTCATCGACGCGCTCATCCAGGCCGCGGATCGGGGCAAGCAGGTCGCGGTCCTGGTCGAGGTCAAGGCGCGCTTCGATGAGGCCCAAAACATCGAATGGGCACGCGCGCTGGAAAACGCGGGCTGCCACGTCGCCTATGGCCTGGTCGGTCTCAAGACTCACACCAAGTTGTCGCTGGTGATTCGCGACGAAGAAGACGGTCTGCGCGCCTACTTCCACATCGGCACCGGCAACTACAATCCCAAGACGGCCACGCTCTACACGGACATGGGCCTCTTTAGCTGCGACCCGGACATCGGCGCCGACATCATGGACGTCTTCAACTTCCTTACGGGCTATAGCCGCCAGACCCAGTATCGCAAGCTGCTCATCGCGCCTGTCAACATGCGCCAGCGTTTCGCCGACATGATCGACGCCGAGATCGCCCATGCCAAGCAGGGTCGCCCGGCCCAAATCATCGCCAAGATGAACGGCCTGGAAGACGGCCCGCTGATCCGCAAGCTCTACGAGGCCAGTCAGGCGGGCGTCAGCATCGACTTGATTGTCCGCGGCAACTGCCGCGTGCGGCCCGGTCTGCCCGGCATCAGCGACAACATCCGCGTCATCAGTGTGATCGGCCGCTTCCTCGAGCATTCCCGCATCTGGTACTTTGCCAACGGCGGCGCGCCGCGCTATTACCTCGGCTCCGCCGATTGGATGCGCCGCAATCTCTCCAATCGCGTCGAGGCCATTACTCCCATCGAAGACCCCCGGCTCCAGGAAATGCTCATGCAGATCCTCCAGGTCTCGCTGAATGACCATCGCCAGGCGTGGGAGATGCTCCCCGACGGTCGCTATCGCCGCCGCCAGGTCCGGCCCGACGACACTCACAGCCCGGCCGCGCTGGGGACGCACAACGTGCTCATGCGCTACACGCGCCAAGTCGCGGCCCAGCTCGCCGACGACTAGCCACGCGTTCGCCGCAGCAATCAAACGGGCGCAGCCACCGGTCACTGTGACCGTGCTGCGCCCGTTATCGCGTTCACGTTGCCGGAACCAACCCCACGCCGCCCGGAACCCTCACGCCTTGCGCGCCGTTATCAACCCGGACGGTGCAACGCGCTACGCCAACAACGCGCCGATCGCGTCGCGTTCCTCCACCAACTCGTTGCCCGTGCTCCGGATCATCTCGCGGTCGTAGGCGCTCAGGCTCAGCCCTTCCACCACGCTCACACGCCCGCCGGTCACCGTCACCGGATAAGAGAAGATCACACCGTCCGGCGAACCATACGCGCCCGTGCTCGGAATCGCCATGCTAACCCAGTCACCCGGCTGTGTGCCGTGATACCACGTCTGCACGTGATTGATAGCCGCGTTCGCGGCGCTGGCCGCACTGCTCGCGCCGCGCGCCTCGATGACGATCGCGCCGCGCTTCTGTACCGCCGGCACGAATACGTCCTTGATCCATGCGTCGTCGCCGATGACTTCCGGCGCGGGCCGGCCATTGATCTCGGCATGAAACGCATCCGGGTACTGCGTAGAGCTGTGATTGCCCCAGATCGTGACTTTC
This sequence comes from uncultured Litorilinea sp., assembly GCA_964372065.1. Taxonomy (GTDB): domain Bacteria; phylum Chloroflexota; class Anaerolineae; order Caldilineales; family Caldilineaceae; genus QEUY01. Next base: position 2,976 of record CAYJQA010000426.1, on the reverse strand, counting down.
TTGACGGCGGTCACCTGCGCGCCGGCCTTTTGCGCCAACTGCGTCATGGCGCGGTTGTGGTCCAGCCGGGTCATGGCCGTGAAGCGCTCCGCCGGGACGTCCGGCGCATTGCGCATGGCAATCAGGGCATTCGTGTTGGCCGGGTTACCCACCACCAACACGCGCAAGTCCGCCGCCGCCACGCGATTGAGCGCCTCACCCTGCGGCTTGAAGATCGCGCCGTTGGCGTCCAGCAAATCCTTTCGCTCCATCCCCTTGGCGCGCGGCCGGGCGCCGATCAGCAGCGCCCAGTTGACGCCGTCAAACGCCGTCGCCGCCTGGTCCGCCAGCACCATGCCGTGCAGCAGCGGGAAGGCACAGTCGTCCAGTTCCATCGCCACGCCCTCCAGGGCGCGCATGGCCGGGGTGATCTCGAGCATATGCAGAATCACGGGCTGGTTAGGCCCAAACAAGTCGCCGTTGGCGATGCGAAACGCAATGGCGTAGCCGATATTGCCGGCCGCGCCGGTGATTGCCACGCGAATGGGAGCAGACATGAGCGAACCTCCTGACTGTTACGCGACGTATTGAGTATGGACTTCTGCGGCGTGTCACCGACCGGATTTGTCACGGCTTCCCGTGACTGGTATAACGGGTTGAGGCCGATTGCGCCTTAGCATACTCAGATCGCACCCGTTGTCCAAAGCGACCCGGCCCAAATGCCGAAAAACGAGACCTCATTTTGCCTTTACTGATAGACCGAGGAGAACTGCCGACATGAATCGCGCATTACGCTTGCGTCGCCGCCTGCATTTGGGTATCGTGGCGGCCATGCTGTTCGTCCAACTGACCGCGCTCCTCGCCCTCCCGCGCCCCGTCGCGGCGGCGCCAAGCGCCGACCCTTCCGGCGAGATTGTCTACATCGACGCCAATGGCGTTATCCGCGTGCTCGACCTCCAGGGCGACCCGACGGTCGAGTGGTTTAGCCCGACTAGCGGCTGGGAAGTCATCGACGCCGCCGATGTCAATGACGACGACGACATGGAAATTCTCGCCCTCAAGGAGTCCGACGGCACGACCACCGTCGCCGTGTTCGACCCGGTGCTGTATAAGGGAGCCGTGGACGAAAGCAAAAAGATCAACGGCCTCCCCTGGGACACGCTCTACGAAACCACCTTCACCGGCATCGGCAAGTATGTGGTCGGCGGTGACTTTGACACGGGCGTGCCCGGCGAGGAGATCGCGGTCGGCTATCGTAATACCGATGAGACTTACTTTGTCGAGATTTGGAAGGCCCCGAGCCTGGGCAGCGACGGCAAGCCCACGGGCCGCTTGTGGACCGTCCATGTCAAGAAGGAATACGAAGAGCACTACGGCTCGGCCAGCGTCGGGCAGTTGACCAACGGCGGCGCGGATGAGCTAATCCTCATCGACAATGACAGCGAAACCTCGCGCTTGGATGTCTTCCAGGTCGACGCCGACTTCCTGCGTCTGGACGGCAAGAGTTCCGACAGCAACGAATACCGCCAAGCCGCCGTCGGCCAGATCGTCGAAGACGGCCGCGAAGAGGTCGCCGTGATCCTTTCTGTAGACCGCGCCGTCCGTGAAAGCCTGATCGGCTATTAGATCGACTCGGACAACGAGCTTTCGACCGACGAAGACTGGCAGTGGGCCTTTGCGCCGCAGCCCGAGCGTGTCTTCTTGGGCGACCTCTCCGGCAACGGCGACGACGAAGTCATGTTCCTGCGCAAGTTTCCCGAAGGCGACGAAGGCCCGCGGCTGATTATGCGCGACGACTGGGGCGACGACCGCGAACGTCACCCTGACATCGAAGAGTCGCTGGATACGGACAACGGTTATCAAGGCGGCGCGGCCGGCGATGTGGACGGCGACGGCAAAGACGAAATCGTCATCATGCGCGACGACAACATCCGCATATTCATGCGCCCCGACAACAACGTGGACCGCAGCGCCGACATCAAGAACTACGCTCGCTCCACGAACAAGAAATCGGTGATCGTCGCCGATCTCGACACCAACGGCTTCGTCGAAGGCCCGATCTTCGCCACGGATGTCAGCACCATCGAGGCGTCCGTGCCCACCGGCACCAAGAGCGGCAACTACGCCGTCTTTGTCACTAATCAGGGGTCTTCCGTACCCGTCACCTTTAACGCCATCCGGCCGGCCAGCGACACTTGGGTGACCGTCAATCCCAACCTTGCCACCACCCCGGCCACCATCAACGTCTCCTTCGATGCCACGAGCTTGCCCGTGGGCCAGTACGCATCGACCTTGACCCTGACCTCGGCCCAGAGTGTGCTCAACCAGCCGTATACGATCTCGCTGATACTAAACGTCGAACCGGCGACCGTCGAACCGGCCACCAGCATCGTCCCGATCTTCCACGATCCGTGCGTTGCCCCGCTGACCACCATGACCCAAACCACCAAGATCGGCGGGACCAACGACCTGAAGTTCCTGGCTACGGTGATGTCCGTACCGACCGACACCGTCAGCGTTGCCTCCGTCGTCGGCCTCCAGGGTCCCATCACCGGCGGTGAGGTGGACGAAAACGGCAACATGATTCTCTACGACAGCGCCGGCAACCGCCGGACGATTGCCGCCACCGAAGTGTCGGCCTCGGCGGCTCTCTCCACGTCCCTGCCCATCGACCCCGCGCTGCCCTGGCTGACCGAAGTCAGCTTTGACCAACTGGCGGTGCCGAGCATCCTCACCGTCAAGGCCGACCTGAACGTGCTAGGCGCCGACTTTGACCCGCAGTTCGCCGTCATCGTCATGGTGGCCGATACCCGCGCCGGTCTCCCGCCGGAGAACGTGACCATCCTGCCCATCTACGCCCTCTGCGTCGACGGCAAGGCGATCATGCCGCAGCTCTTCCGTTAGCCCCATCGTTCCGATCCTCACGGTCGCGGGGGCCGCCCCCCCCGGGGGGGGGGGGGGGGGGGGGGGGGGGGGGGCGGCGGCGGGGGGGCCACC